>NZ_MECT01000017.1:0-13139 GCF_001722145.1 Shigella sp. FC1544 | reverse complement strand
GTTACTGGCCGAATCAACTGAGTTTCTCAGAATCATGCGGAATGGTGATGAGAATGCTGATGACATTGCAGGGCGCTTCACCGGGACGTATACCGGAGCTGATGCGCGATCTTGCAAGTATGGGACAACTTGTGAAATTACCGACGAGAAGGGAAAGGGCCTTCCCGAGAGTGGTAAAGGAGAGGCCCTGGAAATACCCCACAGCCCCGAAAAAGAGCCAGTCAGTTGCTTAACTGACTGGCATTACCCTCGTGGAGCCTTTTTTATATCTGCCTTATTTTTCTTCAACGCTGTATGTATAGTAAGCGATAACCTGTTGATTATTGAATCTTTCGGGGAGATGGCTTATAACATTTCTTACCTGACCAGGGTACCGGGAACCAACACCTTACTGGCGTGTTGCTGTCTTTTAAGACCAGAAGAGGTTAACAGTGAATATTGAAGAGTTAAAAAAACAAGCCGAAACGGAAATCGCCGACTTTATCGCGCAAAAAATTGCCGAGCTGAACAAGAATACAGGGAAAGAAGTCTCTGAAATTCGCTTCACCGCACGAGAAAAAATGACCGGGCTTGAAAGTTATGATGTCAAAATCAAAATAATGTGATTTTGTGAACATCACCCCGTGCGAGGTGATGTTCCGCTTGTTGCTAATTTAGTGACCAATCATTGGCGCTTGTGGAATTAAGCGTCGGTACAATTCCTCCGGCACCGGGCTTTGCCATACTCCCGCATACATTGCGTAACCAATCACCGCGAACATAATCCCCAGAACCAGTAGCGTCATTAACCAGCCAGACAACGCAAAAGCTTTTTTATTTGCCGCAGGTTTTTGCAGTGAAAAGGTCAATGTTGAGGCTACCGGACATGACTCTACGCAAGTCATACAGCCGGTACATTCCACTGTTCGTACCTGAATTAATTTATCTACCGGGATCCGTGATGGGCAATTTTTTGCGCATTTGCCACAGCCGATACAACTTTCGGCATTGCGACGAATCTTAAACGGCGATAATAGCGAAACCACGCCCATCAGCGCGCCATATGGGCAAAGATAACGACACCAGGCATGGCGAATAAACAGGCTGGCAATCAGCAAAACGGTCACGCTGATTAATGTCGCGGTCCCCATATGACGAAAGAAATCGAGCATTTTTACGTCCATCACCACGCTGTAGGGCGACAACATAAAATAGTGAATCGCCTGAGCGGGCATCAATAACGCGATATAGAGAAAAAAACTCAACAGCAAATACTTCACGCCGCGCAGAGGAATATCCAGCCAGCGGGGAAGGACACATTGCCGACCAAACAGTTTGTTACCGAGATCGCCGATTAATTCAGAAAGCGTACCAACCGGGCATAACCATGAGCAAAAGGCCTTTTTGAGTAATAGACTGATGACGATAAAAGCGACCAATAACAGCATCGCGGCGGCGTGGACGGACGGTAACTGACCTGTTGTAAGGCTATATTTCAGATTCATCAGACCGGCAATCGGTAGCCAGCCTTCGATACCTCCCGGTCTGGCGACAAATGTCGTGCTACTTGCCGTTTCGTAATAGCGCACCCAATACCAGAACGTGATGGCAATATAAATATTCATTGCCAACAGTAATAATTGCGTCGCTTTACGCCAGGTCGTGGCATTGCGCCAGTCATTCCACGGTAATTTGCCGCCCGTCATGCCTGGCCGCCGCTGCCAGCGGGTTCTTTTTTTCTCTGCCATGATTTTGCCAGTCCGTTAAGTTGCATACCAAATGCCACTATTCTAGTTGTTCTTAACTGGCTGATATTGATTCAAATCGCGTTCAGGTCTTTCTTATGCAACCATGCTTCCAGAGCGGCAACACTGCGTGTTGCCCTTCGTCAGTAAAACGCAGGGCGTTGCTCAACAGGTTGGTTATAACCTGACGAATACGTCGCGGATCGCCCATTAACGCGGTCGGTACATCGTCGGCAATTGCTGTTGCCAGGCGAATCGGGCGACCTTTCACCCGTCCGCTCATTAATTGCAGGGTACTTTCCAGCAGCGGGCGCGGTTCAAAGGGCTCATCGCTGACCGAAACATTCTTGCCACCTGCTTCGATAGCCGAATAATCGAGAATATCGTTGAGGATGGTCAGCAACGATTCACCAGAGTCGGTAATCGCCCGCAAATCATCACGCTGGGCGTTAAGTGCGGGGTTATCTGCCAGCAGTTGAGCAGTGCCGAGAATACCGTACAGCGGTGTGCGGATCTCATGGCTCATCGCCGCCAGAAAGGCCGATTTTGCCTGGCTGGCTTTTTCTGCTTCCGCCCGTGCCTGTCGGTGTTCTATCACCAGTTCCTGCAATTCAGCTGTACGCGCTTTGACCTGCGCCGCCAGCTGTTCACGGTGGCGATTCAGTGCATGAACAGTGCTGCGAAACGCATCCATCAGCCGCCCGATGGTATCCAGCTCCCGTACGCCAGCGGTTTCCGGGAAAGGGGAGTCAATATCACCGTCCAGCAGCCGTTGCAGCGCCTGCGTTTGTTCGGCAAGTGGACGCGTGACTGAGCGATAAACCACGCGCCAAAGGATCAGAATCAGTGCGCAAAGTGAAACCATCCCCAGCAATAACAGGCTGTATTGCCCGCGTGCACTGGCTTTTTCCAGATGCGCCAGTCCGTGCTGATTACGCAGCTCAATGGTGTCGACCAGCTGACTGACTTCGCTACTAAACTGCGCGAACAGGGCGATGTTATTTTGTGCGAGAGTTTGTAGGTGATTGCTGATTTCACTGTCCTGCTGATACAGCGCCAGCAAATCGCTATATTGGCTAACGGTAGTTAACGTTGTTGCGACCTGCGCACGAACACCCGGATCTTCAATGCGTATTTGCCGACGTTGCAGAATTTTCACCGCATTATTGAGCTGCTTTTCCAGCGTTGGTGCATTTTTCTGGATCTGCTCCAGCCCCAGATTCATCACCATTTGCTGCACCCGCAGAGCGCTAAGGCGCAGTTCATTCATCTGGTTAACATACTCAAGATCGATATCAATCAGCCGATCGAGTGCACTTTCAGCAGCCTGACGCTGATCTTGTTCGATCAAATCGTAAATCCCGGCCAGGGTCGCTCCAGCGGAAGTTGTCGCATTATTCGCCTGACCTTGCGCCAGGCGTGCGATCTCATCGGCGGCAGCGACTATCTGCTGACTGAGTTGCTGTTGTTGCTGGCGTAGTTGCAGACGCCGCCCCACCAGTTCCCCTTGCTGACGTAACGAACGGGAGATCTCCTGCTCCTGTTGTTCAATAGCGGTGGTATCAAAACCTTGTTCCTGTAACGCTTGCAGCAACGCATTAATCTTCAGGCTTTGTGCGGTGAGCATTCGCCCCTGCGCCTGCCACATCTTTTCGTTATCGGCACTGGTCAGGTTCTGCGCGGCGAAAAGTTCCCAGGCGCTGGCTTCGCTCAACTGGCGCGCCATATTCATGGTAGGAATCAATGCCTGAGTGTTGTCTTTTTCCACCTGGCTGATAAAGCGCAGGTTGTACCATCCCACCAGGGTACTGGTCAGGGTTAACAGCGCCATCAGGGCAAAGCCCATCCAGAGTCTTCGGGTCAGGGTTAAATTCACGGTCGGTGCACTTTAGGTGAAAAAGGTTGAGTCGCAAAGCAGAATGCATCTAGCATAAAGCCTTATTATTGATGAGGCTATCATGCGCGTACTGCTATTTTTACTTCTTTCCCTTTTCATGTTATCGGCATTTTCGGCTGATAACCTGTTGCGCTGGCATGATGCGCAGCATTACACGGTGCAAGCCTCTACGCCGCTTAAAGCCAAACGCGCATGGAAACTGTGCGCGCTTTATCCCAGCCTGAAAGATTCATACTGGTTATCGTTGAACTATGGTATGCAGGAGGCAGGCGGCTACAGCCAGTTGGCTACCCAGCAAGCACAAATCGACCAGTGTAAACAGTGGGGCGCAGAGGCCATTTTGCTCGGTAGTAGCACTACGTCATTTCCCGACCTGCAAAAGCAGGTAGCAAATCTGCCGGTGATCGAACTGGTAAATGCTCTTGATGATCCCCTGGTGAAAAGCCGCGTTGGTGTACCCTGGTTTCAGATGGGCTATCAACCTGGGCGATATTTGGTGCAATGGGCGCACGGTAAACCACTGAACGTGCTGTTGATGCCCGGACCCGATAATGCCGGGGGCAGTAAAGAGATGGTCGAGGGTTTTCGCGCAGCCATTGCCGGAAGCCCGGTGCGTATTGTTGATATTGCGCTTGGTGATAACGATATTGAAATCCAGCGTAACCTGTTGCAGGATATGCTGGAACGCCACCCAGAAATCGACGTCGTTGCCGGAACGGCCATTGCGGCAGAGGCGGCAATGGGTGAAGGGCGTAACCTGAAAACGCCGCTTACCGTGGTGTCGTTTTATCTTTCACATCAGGTGTATCGCGGGCTGAAGCGGGGAAGAGTGATTATGGCTGCCAGCGATCAAATGGTCTGGCAGGGGGAACTGGCGGTTGAGCAGGCCATCAGGCAATTACAGGGGCAATCGGTGTCTGATAATGTCAGCCCACCGATTTTAGTTCTGACGCCGAAAAATGCCGACCGTGAACATATTCGCCGCTCGCTGTCACCAGGGGGATTTCGTCCGGTCTATTTTTATCAGCACACATCAGCGGCTAAGAAATAACCTTCACCATGTTGCGTCACCAGTAAATCCGCGCTGAGTTTATGACGTAAACGACGAATTAACACATCGACGGTGCGCAGGTCAGGGTTTTCCACCCGACGCGCAGAAAGCATACGTAGCAGACGTTCACGGCTGAGAATTTCGCCCGGATTCGTCACAAATGCCACCAACATTTCATACTCTGCGCGGGTCAGTTTAATCGGCTCGCCATCCCGCTCCAGCGTATGGCGCGACACATTCAGGCAATAACCGGCAAAGCGATAGCAGTTGTCCTGAGTGTGCGGTTGAGCTTGTCGCGCGAGGTCGATTCGCCAGAGCAGATTTTTCACCCGTACTACCAGTTCGCGCAGTTCCAGCGGTTTGGTGACGTAATCGTCTGCGCCCATTTCCAGCCCAACAATACGGTCAATCCGATCGCTGCGTCCGGTAACCAGAATAATCCCCACCGTTGAGCGTTCTCGCAGGGCGCGGGTTAACATCAGGCCATTTTCATCGGGTAAGTTGATATCCAGCAGAATTAAATCTACCGGCTGATTCTGCATAATTTCCCGCAGCCCGGCACCGCTCGCTGTAACGGAAACGGTATACCCCTCCTGAGTGAAGTAAGATTGTAATCGCGCCTGGGTAACCGGCTCATCTTCAACAATAACAATGTGATGTGGCATCAGAGGGTTTTACTCATTCTGTTCATATTCTGCCGTAAGCCGTTCATCCTGACCAGTGCCGCTGTTCATATTTGCTCATTAAGATCGCTTCACTAAACCATAATTTTACAGGGGCTATTATGCGGAAACTCTGGAACGCGCTACGCCGACCCAGTGCTCGTTGGTCGGTACTGGCGCTGGTCGCAATTGGGATTGTGATTGGCATTGCGCTGATTGTATTGCCACACGTTGGGATCAAAGTCACCAGCACAACCGAATTTTGTGTCAGTTGCCACAGTATGCAACCGGTGTATGAAGAATATAAACAGTCGGTGCATTTCCAGAACGCCTCCGGCGTGCGAGCTGAATGCCATGACTGTCATATCCCGCCGGATATTCCAGGCATGGTGAAGCGCAAACTGGAAGCGAGCAATGATATCTACCAGACCTTTATTGCTCACTCCATTGATACACCTGAAAAATTCGAAGCCAAACGCGCGGAACTTGCCGAGCGTGAATGGGCGCGAATGAAAGAAAACAACTCGGCAACCTGCCGCTCCTGCCATAACTACGATGCGATGGATCATGCGAAGCAGCATCCTGAAGCGGCACGTCAGATGAAGGTGGCAGCGAAAGATAATCAATCCTGCATCGACTGTCATAAAGGTATTGCCCACCAGTTACCGGATATGAGTAGCGGCTTCCGTAAGCAGTTCGATGAGCTGCGCGCCAGTGCTAATGACAGTGGTGACACGCTGTACTCTATTGATATTAAGCCAATTTATGCGGCGAAAGGCGATAAAGAAGCCTCTGGTTCTCTGCTGCCTGCTTCGGAAGTGAAAGTCCTTAAACGTGACGGCGACTGGCTGCAAATTGAAATTACCGGCTGGACGGAAAGCGCCGGACGTCAGCGTGTACTCACCCAATTCCCAGGTAAACGCATCTTTGTTGCCTCGATTCGTGGTGATGTGCAGCAGCAGGTAAAAACGCTGGAGAAAACCACCGTTGCCGACACCAATACCGAGTGGAGCAAGTTGCAGGCCACTGCGTGGATGAAGAAAGGTGATATGGTGAACGATATCAAACCGATCTGGGCTTATGCGGATTCGTTGTACAACGGCACCTGTAACCAGTGCTACGGCGCACCGGAAATCTCTCACTTTGATGCTAACGGCTGGATTGGCACGCTCAACGGCATGATTGGCTTTACCAGTCTCGATAAACGTGAAGAACGCACCTTGTTGAAATATCTGCAAATGAATGCGTCTGACATCGCAGGTAAGGCTCACGGCGATAAGAAGGAAGAAAAATAATGAACAATAACGATCTCTTTCAGGCATCACGTCGGCGTTTTCTGGCACAACTCGGCGGCTTAACAGTCGCCGGGATGCTGGGGCCGTCATTGTTAACGCCGCGCAGTGCGACTGCGGCGCAAGCGGCGGCTGTCATCTCGAAAGAGGGCATTCTTACCGGGTCGCACTGGGGGGCTATCCGCGCGACGGTGAAGGATGGTCGCTTTGTGGCGGCAAAACCGTTCGAACTGGATAAATATCCGTCGAAAATGATTGCCGGATTGCCGGATTGCCGGATTGCCGGATTGCCGGATTGCCGGATTGCCAGATCACGTACACAACGCGGCGCGTATTCGTTATCCGATGGTACGCGTGGACTGGCTGCGTAAGCGCCATCTCAGCGATACCTCCCAGCGCGGTGATAACCGTTTTGTGCGCGTGAGCTGGGATGAAGCCCTCGACATGTTCTATGAAGAACTGGAACGCGTGCAGAAAACTCACGGGCCGAGTGCCTTGCTGACCGCCAGTGGTTGGCAATCGACGGGGATGTTCCATAACGCTTCGGGGATGCTGGCGAAAGCTATTGCCTTGCATGGTAATAGCGTTGGTACGGGCGGAGATTACTCTACCGGTGCTGCGCAGGTGATCCTGCCGCGCGTAGTCGGTTCGATGGAAGTGTATGAACAGCAAACCTCCTGGCCGCTGGTATTGCAGAACAGCAAAACCATTATGCTGTGGGGCTCCGATTTGCTGAAAAACCAGCAAGCGAACTGGTGGTGCCCGGATCACGATGTTTATGAATATTACGAGCAACTAAAAGCGAAAGTCGCCGCCGGTGAAATTGAGGTCATCAGCATCGATCCGGTTGTCACATCCACCCATGAGTATCTGGGGCGCGAGCATGTGAAGCACATTGCGGTTAACCCGCAAACTGACGTGCCGCTGCAACTGGCGCTGGCGTATACGCTGTACAGTGAAAACCTGTACGACAAAAACTTCCTCGCTAACTACTGTGTAGGTTTTGAGCAGTTCCTGCCGTATCTGCTGGGTGAGAAAGACGGTCAGCCGAAAGATGCCGCATGGGCTGAAAAACTGACCGGCATTGATGCCGAAACCATTCGTGGGCTGGCGCGGCAGATGGCGGCGAACAGAACGCAAATTATTGCTGGCTGGTGCGTGCAGCGTATGCAGCACGGTGAACAGTGGGCGTGGATGATTGTGGTTCTGGCGGCGATGCTGGGGCAAATTGGCCTGCCAGGTGGTGGTTTTGGTTTTGGCTGGCACTACAACGGCGCAGGCACGCCGGGGCGTAAAGGCGTTATTCTGAGTGGTTTCTCCGGCTCTACGTCGATTCCGCCTGTTCACGACAACAGTGACTACAAAGGCTACAGCAGCACCATTCCGATTGCCCGTTTTATCGATGCGATCCTCGAACCGGGGAAAGTGATCAACTGGAACGGTAAATCGGTAAAACTGCCGCCACTGAAAATGTGTATTTTTGCCGGAACTAACCCATTCCATCGCCATCAGCAGATCAACCGCATTATTGAAGGCTGGCGCAAGCTGGAAACGGTTATCGCCATAGATAACCAGTGGACCTCAACCTACCGCTTTGCCGATATCGTACTGCCTGCGACCACGCAGTTTGAGCGTAACGATCTCGACCAGTACGGCAACCACTCCAACCGTGGCATTATCGCCATGAAACAGGTGGTGCCGCCGCAGTTCGAGGCGCGCAACGACTTTGATATTTTCCGCGAGCTGTGCCGTCGCTTTAATCGCGAAGAAGCCTTTACCGAAGGGCTGGACGAAATGGGCTGGCTGAAACGCATCTGGCAGGAAGGTGTACAACAAGGCAAAGGACGCGGCGTTCATCTGCCAGCGTTTGATGACTTCTGGAATAACAAAGAGTACGTCGAGTTTGACCATCCGCAGATGTTTGTTCGCCACCAGGCATTCCGCGAAGATCCGGATCTCGAACCGCTGGGCACGCCGAGTGGCCTGATTGAGATCTACTCGAAAACCATCGCCGATATGAACTACGACGATTGTCAGGGGCATCCGATGTGGTTTGAGAAAATCGAACGCTCCCACGGTGGGCCCGGCTCGCAGAAGTATCCGTTGCATCTGCAATCTGTGCATCCGGATTTCCGACTTCACTCGCAGTTATGTGAGTCGGAAACTCTGCGTCAGCAATATACGGTAGCGGGTAAAGAGCCAGTATTCATTAACCCGCAGGATGCCAGCGCGCGCGGTATTCGTAACGGTGATGTGGTACGCGTCTTTAACGCTCGCGGTCAGGTGTTGGCAGGGGCAGTAGTTTCTGACCGCTATGCACCCGGCGTGGCACGAATTCACGAAGGGGCATGGTACGATCCAGATAAAGGCGGCGAGCCTGGTGCGCTGTGCAAATACGGTAACCCCAACGTGCTGACCATCGACATCGGTACTTCGCAGCTGGCGCAGGCGACCAGTGCGCACACTACGCTGGTGGAAATTGAGAAGTACAATGGAGCAGTGGAGCAGGTGACGGCGTTTAACGGCCCTGTGGAGATGGTGGCGCAGTGCGAATATGTTCCCGCGTCGCAGGTGAAATCATGACCACGCTGACAGCACAACAGATTGCCTGTGTTTACGCCTGGCTGGCGCAGTTGTTCTCCCGTGAACTGGACGATGAACAACTGACGCAAATCGCCAGTGCGCAGATGGCTGAATGGTTTTCGTTGCTGAAAAGCGAACCGCCGCTGGCTGCGGCGGTGAATGAGCTGGAAAACTGTATTGCCACGCTGACAGTACGTGACGATGCCCGTCTGGAACTGGCCGCTGACTTTTGCGGCCTGTTTTTGATGACTGATAAGCAGGCCGCGCTGCCGTATGCATCGGCCTACAAACAGGACGAGCAAGAGATTAAACGCTTGTTAGTTGAGGCAGGGATGGAAACCAGCGGCAATTTCAACGAACCGGCAGACCATCTGGCGATCTATCTCGAGTTGTTGAGTCATCTGCATTTTTCGCTGGGAGAGGGGACCGTTCCTGCGCGAAGAATCGACAGTTTGCGGCAAAAAACACTGACGGCGCTGTGGCAATGGTTACCAGAGTTTGCTGCGCGTTGCCATCAGTATGACAGCTTTGGTTTTTACGCGGCACTAAGCCAGTTATTGCTGGTGTTAGTGGAGTGCGACCACCAAAACAAATAACGTCGTTTATGCGCCTGAAAAGACGCGTTTAGCGTCGCATCAGGCATTATGGCGCAGTTGCCGGATGCGTCATCACATCCGGCAAACACACATCACGGATGAGCTACAAACCGGGAAAGCCGCTGGCGTAGCAGGCGGTTTTCCTGCTTCAGGTGTGCAATATCATCCATTAACGTCAGCGCCACCGCGATCCCCGGCCAGTCCAGAGCCAGTTCATGACGCAGGCGTACCGCGCGTTGCACCACAATGGCGGCATGGTCGTCAAATACCCAGGTTGTTTCCTGGATCTCACGCGGTTCAACCACCCCCAAACCGACAATTTCATTCAACTCCTCTTCAGAGATGCCGGTATGCAGGCAAAATTCGGTAATAGTAAAAGTCATCGTAACATTAGCCATCATGCTTTCCCCCAATCTTTACGTGGATCAAAAGACGACTGGGCGTCTGCCAGTTGCTGCCACAGCGCGGCAGTGTTTTCATCCGGTTTCGGCGGCATCACGATTTTCAGTACCGCATACAGATCGCCGGTCTGTTTTTTGCTCACCAGACCTTTGCCTTTAACGCGCAATCGTTGCCCGGCCTGGCTGCCTGGCGGGATAGTCAGCAAAATGCTTTCTTTCAGTGTTGGAACGGTGACTTTAGCACCCAGCGCCGCTTCCCACGGGCTAACCGGCACCACAATTTCCAGATCCTGGCCGACAATATCGAACAGCGGATGTGGCGCAATATGAATCACCAGCCACAAATCGCCATTTGGACCACCGTTTTCGCCCGGCGTCCCCTGGCCTTTCAGACGGATGCGTTGACCATTGCCGACGCCCGCCGGGATCTTCACATTCAGCGTTTTCGGGATTTCCTGTTCGATCATGCCAAAGGCGTTATAAACCGGCAGGTTATAGCTGATGGTACGCTTATGCTCAGTCAGCGTTTCTTCGAGGAATACCGCCACTTCGATTTCAATATCGTGGCCGCGTGCGGCGGGGCGTTGACGGCTCTGGCGGGCATGCTGACCGAAAATTGACGAGAAGATATCGTCAAAATCTTCGGCATTAAAACTCTGACCGTCGCCATGATGGAACTGACGGTTAAATTGCGGATCGTTGCGATGTTGCCACATCTGATCATACTCAGCGCGACGTTGTTCATCACTTAACACTTCCCAGGCTTCAGCGACCTCTTTGAAGCGGGCTTCGGCATCCGGTTCTTTGCTGACATCAGGATGGTATTTACGGGCCAGTCGACGATAGGCGGTCTTGATTGTCTTGAGATCGTCCGTCGGTTTCACGCCCATGATGGCGTAATAATCCTTTAATTCCATAGCGTTATCTCGCGTAAATCAACACAAATTGAAGGAACCCCTGTAAGGTAACTCCTATAAGTGTAGGGTAATCCTCAAAATTTCATATGCCAACACAGAATATGTTATTGAAATCATCGTGGAGAGGAGGTCGCCATCAATATGGGTTGCTGAACATATTTTAAACAGGTGAAAAAGGGTGAGCGATTTTTGATAGTTGAACTAGGCACTTTAAGTTTAACTAGGGCGTCATTATTTATTAAATTTTATAGACGCTATATATGGGTAGTAATATACATGGAATTAGTTGCACTGCAAATAATTATTTGAAACAGGCCTGGAACGATATAAAAAATGAGTACGAAAAAAATCAAACATATTCAATCACGCTTTTTGAAAACACACTGGTGTGTTTTATGCGGTTATACAATGAACTCAGACGTAAAGTAAATGAAGAGGATACTCCATGTCTGGAATGTGAATCACTAGAAAAAGAATTTGAGGAAATGCAGAATGATAATGATCTATCATTATTTATGAGAACATTGCGTACTAATGATACACAAATTTATTCAGGGTTTCAGGAGGTATTACATATACTATACAATATGTTCAAAATGTTGATATTGTTAGAGTGTCCTTGCCGGGCAGAGGTTCAGAGTCTATCACAGATTTTAAAGGTTATTATTGGTATGGCTTTATGGAATATATTGAAAACATTACTGCGTGTGATGATGTTTTTTCTGAGTATTGTTTAGATGATGAAAATATGAGTATCCAGCCAGAACAGATAAATACGCCGGGAATATCTGATTTAGATACTGGTATTGATTTGTCTGGCATATCTTTTATTCAGAGTGAAATTAATAAAACATATGGATTAAAATACGCTCCAGTAGATGGCGATGGATATTGTCTGTTAAGATCCATACTGGTTTTAAAAGAACATGAGTATTCATGGGCGCTGGGCGGCCATAAGACGCAAAAGCAAGTATACGAAGAGTTTATTAAAATTGTTGATAAACAAACGATCGAGGCTCTTGTTGATACGGCATTCTATAATCTCAGGGAAGATGTAAAGACGTTATTTGGCGTTAATCTACAATCTGACAACAAAATTCAGGGGCAGGGTGGTTTTTTATCATGGAGTTTTTTGTCTTTTAAAAAAGAATTTATTGATAGTTGCTTGAATGACAAAAAATGCATACTGCATTTACCCGAATTTATATTTAATGATAACAAGGTACGCCTTGTTTTAGACACCGACCCAGAGCAGAGGGTTAATGAGGTGAAAAATTTCCTCACTGCTCTTTCAGATAGCATTTGCTCATTATTTATTTTTAATAGTAATATGGCATCAATCTCCTTGGGGAATGAATCCGTTTCAACAGATGACGACCTTGAGTATGGTTATTTAATAAACACTGGCAATCATTATGATGTTTACCTCCCTCCTGAACTTTTTGCTCAGGCTTATAAGTTAAAAAATAAGGAAATGAATGCGCAACTCGACTATTTAAATCGTTATGCAATTTAATGGCAAAGGCATATGCTAAAAACCATTGTTATTAGTCTCACACTTTTTTATTGGTAAATATTGTCTCTGTATTGGTAACGCCGCAGATATTCTGTTTAGCCACAGGTGCAATTATCAGCGGCGTACGCGAGGCAGGGGCTAATCAGGCATAGTTTGCGTCAAACCTTGCCTGTTTTTGAAGATGTATATAGAAAAACAGGCGTTCAACAAGCCATTTTGCGAACCTGTTCCCGGAAAAAAGTCATATTTCTGTCACACTCTTTAGTGATTGATAACAAAAGAGGTGCCAGGAATGAACAAAACGCTAATCGCCGCAGCTGTGGCAGGGATAGTTTTACTCGCTTCAAACGCTCAGGCACAAACCGTACCGGAAGGCTATCAGCTACAGCAAGTGCTCATGATGAAGTGGTCAACAAAAACTGGCCACCGAGTTAGAGTTTTTCCAGTATCGATTTTCCGATTCGTTTGGGGGTAACCCACCGTTATATTCGTGCGGTCTT
>NZ_MECT01000016.1:0-13187 GCF_001722145.1 Shigella sp. FC1544 | reverse complement strand
ACGGTTGTGGCGCACGTCTTCGGTGAACGCACTCTGGCCACACTGGAGCGTCTTCTGAGCCTGCTGTCGGCCTTTGAGGTCGTGGTATGGATGACGGATGGCTGGCCGCTGTATGAATCACGCCTGAAGGGAAAGCTGCACGTTATCAGCAAGCGTTACACTCAGCGCATTGAGCGACATAATCTGAATCTGAGACAACATCTGGCAAGGCTGGGACGGAAGTCACTGTCGTTCTCAAAATCGGTGGAGCTGCATGACAAGGTCATCGGGCATTATCTGAACATAAAACACTATCAGTAAGTTGGAGTCATTACCAAAATAAATTAATTTGCTGCGGCTTTTTTAATCGCTGCAACCGCAGCCTTAAGCACGCCTAAACCATCGACTTTGCCATAAAGCAGCGAGTCAATTACTTCAACCGGTTTGTTGGGTAACAAACGCTGGATTTCGGGCAACATATAAGCAATCTGCGGCCCTAATAACACGACATCGGCATTCTGACCTTTTTCACCAGCCAGTGTTTCCGGAAATGCTTCAATAATGACCGGAACTTCATATTTTTCTGCCTGTGCGCGCATTTTTGATACCAGTAAAGAGGTAGACATGCCCGCAGAACAAAACAGATAAATGTGTTTCTTTTCCATAAAACTGCCCTCATCGACGATTATCTGTCAGCCAGACACTCCGCAAGCCTTAACCTGCTTCCATGCTCTGGGTAACTTGCGAAACCAACATGACTTTTTTTGTGGCTGAAAGGAGTATACGGTATAGACCTGAGCAATAGTATTTCTTTGACCTTATAAATTGTCTCTCCTTGACCTGCGGTTATGACCCTCTTCACATTTCGGGCAAATAATTCGCGAAGATAATTAAGAACTCAGGCCAAAAAAACCGGCGCAATGGCCGGTTTCCGTTGTTACTCAAGCTTTCAAACGAAGTGATTACTTCGCAGCCTGTGGATCAGTGTCGTATTCAGCACAGGTCTGATAACCGGAGTTGATGACATGTCCAGTATCATCTAACGCGACAAAGTAGGTTTCTGCTTTACCATCACGTTGACCCAGGATGTAGGTCTGGCAAGTACCACGAGCATGGATCATGCTCACTTCAGACGAAGGTTTACCCGCAATTTGTGCAACCTGCGCCCGGCTCATGCCTTTTTTGACGTCTTTCACCACAGGCTGTACAAACTGGTCTTTGGTACGATCATAAGCCGTACAACCCGCCAGCATGGTTAATACCGCCGCTGCACTCAGAATTCCTGCCATATTCTTGTTCATATTCCGTCCTCTTGTTTATCAGCGTGTTAGATAAGCCTGGAATACATTGGGCGCTTTTTCAAGCCCGTGAACGAAACGGCTCCGCTTTCAGAGGATTCCTGTATGACGTTTTATCCACCATTCAACCCGCTGTCGCTTGTCGTTTCAGTAGCGACGGGTTAGCTTTAAGGAAGTTTTGTCTTTTCTGTCTGGAGGGGTTCAATGACATTGCAACAACAAATAATAAAGGCGCTGGGCGCAAAACCGCAGATTAATGCTGAAGAGGAAATTCGTCGTAGTGTCGATTTTCTGAAAAGCTACCTGCAAACTTATCCGTTCATTAAATCACTGGTGCTCGGGATCAGCGGCGGTCAGGACTCCACGCTTGCCGGTAAGCTGTGCCAGATGGCGATTAATGAGCTGCGCCAGGAGACCGGCAACGAATCTCTGCAATTTATTGCCGTACGCCTGCCCTATGGTGTTCAGGCCGACGAACAAGATTGCCAGGATGCCATTGCCTTTATTCAACCGGATCGCGTATTAACCGTTAATATCAAGGGCGCGGTATTGGCCAGCGAACAGGCGCTGCGCGAAGCGGGCATTGAACTGAGCGATTTTGTCCGTGGCAATGAAAAAGCGCGTGAGCGGATGAAAGCACAATATAGCATTGCGGGTATGACCAGCGGTGTCGTGGTGGGCACCGATCATGCAGCAGAAGCTATTACCGGATTCTTCACTAAATATGGTGACGGCGGTACGGACATTAATCCGCTGTATCGTCTCAACAAACGTCAGGGTAAACAGTTACTGGCGGCATTAGCTTGCCCGGAACACCTTTATAAGAAAGCGCCAACGGCCGATCTGGAAGATGATCGCCCTTCTCTGCCAGATGAAGTGGCACTCGGCGTGACCTATGACAATATCGACGACTATCTGGAAGGGAAAAACGTACCTCAACAGGTCGCCAGAACAATAGAGAACTGGTATCTGAAAACCGAACATAAACGCCGTCCGCCAATTACCGTTTTCGATGATTTCTGGAAAAAGTAATAATTTGCACATATTGGATTGTGCGAAAAAGAGTAATTTGTTCACGCCGGATGCGGCGTGAACGCCTTATTCGACCTATAAAACTATGCAAATTCAATACATTGCAGGAGTCGAATAGGCCTGACAGGCGTAGCACGTCAGACGGTGTAACCTTTGTCATCGACCCGCCTCTTTTTTAATCGCTTCCCGCCTGTTACACTGGATAGATAACCAGCATTCGGAGTCAACAGTGGTACGGCGTTTAACTTCTCCGCGGCTCGAATTTGAAGCTGCGGCAATTTATGAATATCCCGAACATTTACGTTCATTCCTTAATGACTTACCCACCCGACCAGGGGTGTATCTGTTTCATGGTGAAAGTGACACCATGCCGCTCTATATCGGCAAAAGCGTTAACATCCGCAGCCGCGTCCTTTCTCATTTACGTACCCCGGATGAAGCCGCCATGCTACGGCAATCCCGACGGATCAGCTGGATATGTACCGCCGGTGAAATCGGCGCTCTGCTCCTTGAAGCGCGATTAATCAAAGAACAACAGCCGCTGTTTAATAAACGGTTGCGCCGCAATCGCCAGCTCTGTGCCCTGCAATTAAATGAAAAGCGCGTCGATGTGGTGTATGCCAAAGAGGTGGATTTTTCACGAGCCCCCAACCTGTTTGGCCTGTTTGCCAATAGGCGCGCAGCTTTGCAAGCATTGCAGACCATCGCTGATGAACAAAAACTTTGTTATGGCCTGCTGGGACTGGAACCGTTAAGTCGCGGTCGTGCATGTTTTCGTTCAGCGCTAAAACGTTGCGCCGGAGCATGCTGCGGTAAAGAGAGCCATGAGGAACATGCGCTACGCTTGCGCCAGTCTCTGGAGCGTTTGCGGGTGGTGTGTTGGCCTTGGCAAGGGGCGGTGGCGCTGAAAGAACAGCACCCGGAAATGACTCAATATCATATTATTCAAAACTGGCTGTGGCTGGGGGCGGTTAATTCGCTGGAAGACGCGACAACGTTAATTCGGACACCCGCCGGGTTTGATCACGACGGTTATAAAATTCTTTGTAAGCCGCTGCTTTCCGGTAACTATGAAATTACTGAACTTGATCCGGCGAATGACCAGCGAGCCAGTTGATTTCACTGAACAACAGTTTACCTTGCGGTTGTAAAAGCCGCAGGGTGTGCCTGCCATCGAACCAGCACGCGCCCTGGTCGGTAGTGAGCAATTTATCGCCCAGTTGCCACGCCCCGTTAATCACAAACACCACCCCGCCGCGTGAGCCAAAGGTAGTAAACGTACGTTCGGCAATTCTGACTTTCGCCTTACAGACATCCAGGCGTGTCATGATGTTGAAATCCATCGACATCTGCCCTTCCGTCAGTTTCGCTTTTACCACCTGGTCCGCTGCAAAGGCAAAAGGCTGTAACGGTTTTAAGGTATGGTTAAAGCGGTCTGCGCTTTCAAGGAGCATCTCGCCGCCTTCCAGCAACGTCACTATCCTTTCCATGCCGGGAAACAAAGAAAACTCTCCATTCGCCGCGATGGATGCAATGCTGGCACGCCAGTAAAAATCACGTTTTGCCGGTGGGAAAGTGCAAATTTCGCGCGTTTCACCGGCAGCATTTCGCCACAGATTCACCGACATTTTACGCATATCAAAGTATTCCATACTCGCTCCCGGCCCGTTCTTTTCATTGTTATCGTTCAGGTAACCGTGGATGGTTATCGGCAACTCGGGTGATTTACGTTAGTGGTGATCAGGCTTTTTTTACAACTGTTTGAGAAGAGAAAAGAAAACCGCCGATCCTGTCCACCGCATTACTGCAAGGTAGTGGACAAGACCGGCGGTCTTAAGTTTTTTGGCTGAAAGATTATTCAGCAGTTGCAGGCATTTTACCTTTTGCCGCTGGACGTTCTGTCAGACGCTTCTCAAAATTAGCATTAAATTGCTTTTTCTGTTCCGGCGTCAGGATGTTGTAAATTTTGTTCTGGGTTTCCATGTGCGCCAGCATGTTAGCTTTGCGCTGTTCTTCCATTTTTGCGATCTGCGCTTCAGCTTTTGCTTTATCGAAGGTATCGCTGACAATGATGTCATGCATTGCGCGGCGTTCTTCCAGCGGCGGACGTTTCATCTGGTCACGCTGGCCTTTCATGATTTCGCGGATCTGCTGTTTCTGCGCGTCGGTCAGGTTCAGGTCTTTGAACATCATGTCCTGATGCGGACCGAACTTGCCTTTGTGGTGCATCATCGGCTTCGCGTCAGCCGGTGCTGCGGCATGGGCCAGGTTAGCCGCGCCAAGAGCCAGGGTAGAGGCAACAAACAGTGCAGTTAATTTACGCATATTCTATATCCTTCCTTTCAGTTATTTATTACGGCTTTCTTAAGTAGCGTGCCGTGTTGACGAGATTAACTTTACTGACTTTAGCGTCAATTAATCAGAGCAACGGTAAAACAATGAAAGTGTAAAAAACACTTTTGCGCCAATTATGGAGAAAAAAAGAAAATTTGATGGAGAGTGATGAGAGAATATTACAACACAATGATTTTGCAGAGATTATGAAGAACTATACCGGATGACTGGTGATAAATAAAGCAAATAACCAGGATTAATCTGTATTAATTTATAAGAAAGCAACTTAATACCCGCAGAATGATTTCTGCGGGTAAGTATTAGCTTATTTTTTCGAGCATTAATCCCGCGCGTAATCCCAACGCTACCAACGGATTAGGGAATAACACATACTCTACATCATGGGTTACGGTAAAACGTTCCTCTCCGTCCTGCGCCAGCAATGTTCCTTTCTCAAACGGCATAAAATTCAGCGTGTCACTTGCCATATGCATTTCGAAGGACGGCGAGTGGCGAGTAATTTGCGAAACCACCCGATAACGGAGCGGCGGTGTTCTCACGATACCGACACTCTCACCAGATAGCAGCGCAGCAATTGCGCTGGCAGTTACTGCAAACTGGCGAAGATCGTTTTGCCCAAAGGGCAACGCTTTGCCAAGTTCCAGCGTACAGGCCAGCGCGCCAAAATGTCTGGCGCTGAAATGGGTAAACGTACCACCAGGTTCCTGATGGAACACCAGCGCCTCCAGCCCCGCCGCACCCAGCCACGTCAGAAATTTCTCGTCCCAGGGAATGTCGCGTTGCGGTAATACACCGAACTGCGGATGCAAGGAGCCACGAATTGCGGTATGTAGATCAAGGTGCCAGCGCACAGATTCTTTGCCCTGGTCATAAAAATCTTCCAGGCACTGTTCCAGTTCGCGCGCCCGACAGGTTTCTCCGCTTTCAGCAAATAGCTGCCAACGACCGCCAAACATTCGATTCATATCGCTATGGCAATAACGTTTCCCTTGCTTCAGCGCAGGAGGATTCCCGAGGATCACCAGCAACCGCCAACGTAACGGGATCTCGCCGTGAGATATCGCGCCAAGCAACGCGTCCAGCATTTCCACAGGTGCCGTCTCATTACCGTGGATCCCCGCAGAAATCACCAGCGCGCCTTGCGGTGGCGTTAATGGCGTCAGTTCCAGCACACCATCGCCCAGCCAGCGCCAGCGAACGCCGTTGATTTCTCGCTCGGTGATAACCGTTTTTTTACCCGTTAAGGTCAGAGCAAGAAAATTATCCATTGCCCCCTCCCTCGCGCTGGAACGGATAAACCGAACCGAGATTCAGTAATTGGCTCAATACATCCAGTGCTTCCCGCCCTTCGCGCAGCAATTGCGGGTCGGCCAGATCGGCAGCAGTAAGACGATCGCGGTAGTAACGATCCACCCAGTCATTGAGCGCATTAAACAAGGTATCGTTCATCATCACCGCCGGATTCACCGCCCGGCGTTCTTCTTCTGTCAATACCACCCGCAACCGCAGGCACGCCGGGCCGCCGCCATTCGCCATGCTTTCACGTAAGTCAAAGACTTTTAGTTCGCTAATCGGGTTGTCAGCGGCAAGGAGTTCATTGAGATAACCCCATACTCCGGCGTGTTCCCGACACTCCTGAGGCAGCACCAACATCATGGAACCATCATCGCGGCTCAACAGTTGGCTGTTAAACAGATAGGTAGACACCGCATCCGACACGGAAACCTGAGTTGCCGGAACTTCTATCGCCATAAAACCGTTCACCCGCGCCCGCAGGTTTGCCAGTAACTGTGACTGGCGAGCGAACGCCTGTTGGTGGCAAAACAGCACCTGGCGGTTACTTACGGCAATCACGTCATTATGAAAAACACCCTGGTCGATAACGTCCGGGTTTTGCTGGGCGAAAATCACCTGTTGGGGATTCACCTGATTAAGCCTTGCCACCGCCTCGCTGGCTTCGCGAGTCTGTCGCGCCGGATAACGGGAAGGCCGGGTATCATTGCCTTCTTCTCGCCCGTAGACAAAAAGTTGCATACCCGGCTCACCGTAATGACCGCCGAGACGATTGTGGTTTGCCGCCCCCTCATCACCGAGCAACGCTACCTGCGGCAACGCCGAATGGACGCTAAATTTCTCTTCGTCGTTAAAAATAGCTTTTAACAGCGATTCAGTGACGGGCGCTTCCAGCGAACGGTGAAATTTATTGTTCAGGTTGGCAACGGTGAGATGCACTTTGCCATCCAGCGTATCGGCAGATGGCGCGATCGTTGCCGCATTGGCTACCCACATTGGCGAAGCGGAGCTGACGCTGGAAAGCCAGTGCGGTGCCTGGCGTGCAACTTTTTCCAGTACCTGCTCATCGCTACCACTGAATCCCAACTGACGCAGCACCGGAATAAACGGACGCTCGTGCGGCGGGATCACGGCCTGGGGGAATCCCGCATCGGCAAGGGTTTTCATTTTCAGTAAGCCCTGTTTCGCCGCCAGTCGCGGGTTAGACACCTGAAAACGGTGACGGGTAGAGGCTTCATTACCAAACGACAGGCCAGCGTAATGATGCGTCAGCCCTACCAGCCCGTCGAAATTAACTTCCCAGGCGTTCATCGCACCACCTCATCGGAAAAATCCAGCCCGGGGTTAAGCGTTGCGGGCAAAGTTAACAAGTCCGACTCCAGGCTCGCCATAGGCCATGTGCAGTAATCTGCGGCATACCAGGCGCTGGGGCGATGGTTACCGGATGCACCAATGCCGCCGAATGGCGCGGTACTGGCAGCACCAGTAAGCGGTTTGTTCCAGTTAACAATCCCCGCCCGCGCCTCCAGCAACAGTTGATCGAATTTTTCCCGCTCGGGGGAAACCAGACCGCAAGAGAGTCCGAAGCGAGTGTTATTCGCCATTAGAATCGCTTCCTCGAAAGAATCATAACGCCAGACGCGCAATAACGGTCCGAACACCTCTTCATCTGGTACGCCAGCAACGCCTGTCATTTCAATGATCCCCGGCGTCAGCAACGATGTCTATGATTGTAATAAGCGCGGCGCAAGCAGGGTTCGTCCGCCCATCGCTTCCAGTTGCTGCCAGGCAGTAACCACCTGCTGTGCGGCCTGTTCAGAAATCAGCCCGCCAATAAACGGCTGCGGTTCGTCATCCCAGTTGCCCGGCGTTAATCGCTGGCTGACGGCAACCAGACGAGCAAGAAACGCATCGCCCTGCGCTCCGCTTTTGAGCAATAAACGGCGGGCGCAGGTGCAGCGTTGCCCGGCTGTGACAAACGCCGACTGAATGGTCAGATGGACAGCCGCGTCGATATCCGCCACCTCATCGATAATTAGCGGATTATTACCGCCCATCTCAAGGGCGAGAATTTTCTCCGGCTGACCGGAGAGCTGGCGATGCAGCTGGTAGCCGGTATTGGCGCGACCGGTAAACAGCAAACCGTCGAGATCCTCCAGCGCACTCAGCGCCTGACCCGTTTCACGCCCGCCCTGCACCAGGTTCAGCACGCCCGGCGGCAAGCCAGCCTGCTGCCATAAACGCATTACCGCTTCGCCACTCCACGGTGTCAGTTCGCTGGGTTTAAAGATAATGGTGTTACCTGCCAGCAATGCCGGAACGATATGTCCGTTCGGCAAATGACCAGGGAAATTATACGGCCCAAACACCGCCAGCACGCCGTGCGGGCGATGTCGCAGGCTCGCCGCACCGTCCGGCATTTCACTACGCTGCTCGCCGGTACGAACGTGATACGCCTTAATTGATATCGCGATTTTATTGATGTTGCCGCTTCCCAGCGCGGCTTACCCGTTTCTCTGGCAATAATCGCGGTTAATTCGGCTTTATTGCTTTCCAGCAATCCGGCAAAGCGTTCGACAACGACCTGACGTTCAGCCAATGAGAGCCGCGCCCAGCGCGGAAACGCCGCACGGGCTGCCCGACAAGCCTGTTCGACCTGAGCGGCATCGGCATCATTGCCTTGCCATAACACCTCGCCCGATACCGGATTACGCTTCACACGCGATGCGCCCTGGCCCGTTATCCAGTCACCGTTAATCCATAAAGTCATGCTGTTTTCTCCACTGCGCACAGGCGCACCAGACGAACGCGATCCCCTGCGTGGCATTTGAGGGCATCCAGTTGTGCGGCGGTTAAAATCAAACGCTCGGTTGCCGGATCGGTACGCGCCAGCACCACGCGGAAATGGTGATAATTTTCATTGGCGACCAGGCAGGCCGGAAAATCGCCCTGCGCAGGCTGCCCTTCTGCCACTTCCACCAGCCGACTTTTACGGATGGCGCGCACGCGGTCGATGTCACACTCAAGCGTTGGCCCGCCGTCGAAGATGTCGATATAGTTGCGGTAACGAAAACCTTCTTTCTCCAGCACCGCGCGGGCAGGCGCGGTTTGCGGATGTACCTGACCGATGACGTCCTGGGCTTCCTGGGATAAAAAGTGGGTATAGATCGGATGTTTCGGCATCAGTTCTGCAATAAATGCCTTTTGCCCGGTGCCGCAGAGAAAATCGGCGCGGCTAAAATCCATCGAAAAGAAGCGTTTACCGAGGCTTTGCCAGAACGGTGAATAGCCGTGTTCGTCAATCACCCCGCGCATTTCAGCAACCACTTTGTCATTAAACTTGTCGCGAAAAGCCGCCATAAACATAAAGCGCGATTTCGACAGCAAATAGCCGTTGCCCTCTTTGCGCCAGTCCGGGTCGAGAAACAGCGTGCACAGCTCGCTGCTGCCGGTGTGATCGTTACTAAGAAACAGCGTCGGCAATGCGTTATAGACATTCAGCTCTTTTGAGGCGTGAACCAACGTGCCGACCCGATAGTTGTGCCAGGGATCGTTCAGCCCAACCGCCACCTCAATGGCGCAAATCCCCGCCACGGTGCCTGTCTCGCTATCTTCCAGCACGAACACATAGCCCTGCTCGCTTTTGGGCAGTTCGCCTTGCCAGGTTTTGATTGCCCTTTCGATACGCGCGGAAAGCGTGGCTTCATTAGCGGGAAGCGACGTCAGGCCGCCGCCCGTTTTGCTGGCAAGCTGCATCAGCGTCGAGACATCTGAGCGCTCAACGGGACGGATGACCATCATGATGAACCTCGGCTAACAAAGTGTTCGCAAGCAGCTGCAAAGCGATCCAGTCCGGTCGTCACCTCTTCTTCGCTGACATTGAGCGCAGGCGCAAAACGCACCACGTTGCCACCCGCAATCAGTACCATAACGCCTGCTTTCGCCGCCTCCTGAGAGATCTGTTTCGCTTGTCCGGCGTAATCGGCATTCAGTACACAGCCAATCAACAAACCTAAGCCGCGAACTTCACTGAACAAACCGTAGCGGTGATTAATGGTATTAAGACGCTCAACAAACCAGTCGTGACGCTGTTTAACGCCATTAAGCATCTCTGGTGTGTTGATGAGCTCCAGCACTTTGCCCGCCACCGCCGAGGCCAGCGGATTGCCGCCATAGGTGGTGCCATGAGTGCCAACGGTCATCACGCTGGCGCACTCTTCGGTTGTTAACAACGCACCGACCGGGAAATCGCCGCCCAGCGCTTTGGCGGTAGTTAACAGATCAGGTGTCACGCCGTAGTGCATATAGGCATACAGTTCCCCGGTGCGCCCGACGCCGGTTTGTACTTCATCAAAAATCAACAGCGCATTGTGGCGGTCACACAATTCACGCAGACCTTGTAAAAACGCGTTGCTGGCTGGCACCACACCGCCTTCCCCCTGAATGGGTTCGACAATCACCGCACAGGTGGCGTCGTCAATCAGCGCGCTGGCAGAGTTAATATCGTTATATGCAGCATGACGGATATCTGGTGGCAGTGGCGCAAAATCCTGTGAATAGGCTGGCTGCCCACCCGCACTGACAGTAAACAGCGTGCGACCATGAAACGCATTTTTAAACGCCATGATACCGCTCTTATGGCTGCCGTAGCGGTCGTGAGCGAATTTACGCGCCAGTTTTAGCGCCGCTTCGTTGGCTTCCGCACCGGAGTTACAAAAGAAGACGCGATCGGCAAACGTGGCGTCGATCAATTTTTTCGCCAGTCGCAGTACCGGCTCGTTGGTGTAACCGTTGCCGGTATGCCAGAACTTACTCGCCTGTTCGTTCAGCGCTTCACGCAGTTCCGGATGCGCATGGCCTAGCGCGTTCACCGCAATGCCACCCGCGAAGTCGATATACTCTTTCCCCTGCTGATCCCACAAGCGCGAACCTTCGCCACGTACCGGTATAAAGGGTGCCGGAGCGTAAACAGGTATCATCCATTCATCAAAGTTTTCACGCGTAATTGGCTGAGACATAGCGACCTCTACAGTAAATAATTCGTTATTTATATGTTGACAATAAGTAATGTTTGCGCTGTAAATGTAGATTGCAGGGTTCGTGCCAGCCAGTGATAAAAGTGCATAAACGGCGGAGGCTAACTGGAAATCAAGGAGTTATAACCAAACCATATGCATTTAAAGTGCATATAAAGTGAATACGTTTGCGATGTGGGTGAATAAAAAGAATAAAAAACGCAATGTTATGCAGAAGTAAAATATAATTCTGGAATTGTGATCATTGACGAAATTTACTGGAAATTACTGCGCCATTCTGACGCAGCGCGCACCAAAAGCGGGCATTTTTTGCGCCATCGTTGACATCATTAACAACCATCGATCAAATCACTTAACAACAGGCGGTAAGCAACGCGAAATTCTGCTACCATCCACGCACTCTTTATCTGAATAAATGGCAGCGACTATGAAATTTGTCTCTTTTAATATCAACGGCCTGCGCGCCAGACCTCACCAGCTTGAAGCCATCGTCGAAAAACACCAACCGGATGTGATTGGCCTGCAGGAGACAAAAGTTCATGACGATATGTTTCCGCTCGAAGAGGTGGCGAAGCTCGGCTACAACGTGTTTTATCACGGGCAGAAAGGCCATTATGGCGTGGCGCTGCTGACCAAAGAGACGCCGATTGCCGTGCGTCGCGGCTTTCCCGGTGACGACGAAGAGGCGCAGCGGCGGATTATTATGGCGGAAATCCCCTCACTGCTGGGTAATGTCACCGTGATCAACGGTTACTTCCCGCAGGGTGAAAGCCGCGACCATCCGATAAAATTCCCGGCAAAAGCGCAGTTTTATCAGAATCTGCAAAACTACCTGGAAACCGAACTCAAACGTGATAATCCGGTACTGATTATGGGCGATATGAATATCAGCCCTACAGATCTGGATATCGGCATTGGCGAAGAAAACCGTAAGCGCTGGCTGCGTACCGGTAAATGCTCTTTCCTGCCGGAAGAGCGCGAATGGATGGACAGGCTGATGAGCTGGGGGTTGGTCGATACCTTCCGCCATGCTAATCCGCAAACAGCAGATCGTTTCTCATGGTTTGATTACCGCTCAAAAGGTTTTGACGATAACCGTGGTCTGCGCATCGACCTGCTGCTCGCCAGCCAACCGCTGGCAGAATGTTGCGTAGAAACCGGCATCGACTATGAAATTCGCAGCATGGAAAAACCGTCCGATCACGCCCCCGTCTGGGCGACCTTCCGCCGCTAATTTAGCAGCTCTCCTGGCTCAAACTGGGTCAGGAGAATTAACCTTGAGAAAAATCAACAAACTGTCAGTAATGATTTGTTGCCTGCCGTCCTTTGTTATACCGTCACTGCGTTTTTAGTTGTCTGACCACTTCTCTATTATCAAGTTTGATATAGGAAACTCCACGATGAATGCTGAGCGTAAATTTCTTTTCGCCTGTCTTATTTTTGCGCTGGTCATTTACGCTATCCACGCTTTCGGTTTATTCGATCTGCTCACCGATTTACCCCACTTACAGACACTCATTCGCCAGAGCGGATTGTTCGGTTATAGCCTCTATATTCTGTTATTCATCATTGCCACCCTCTTTCTGTTACCAGGAAGCATACTGGTGATCGCTGGAGGAATAGTTTTTGGCCCGCTCTTAGGGACACTACTCTCATTAATTGCCGCCACGCTGGCCTCCTCGTGCTCATTCCTGCTGGCGCGGTGGCTGGGACGTGATTTACTGCTGAAATACGTGGGCCATAGCCATACCTTCCAGGCCATTGAAAAAGGCATTGCGCGTAACGGTATTGATTTTCTTATTCTGACCCGCTTAATCCCGTTGTTTCCTTACAATATTCAAAATTACGCTTACGGATTAACCACCATCGCCTTCTGGCCTTATACCCTTATTTCGGCACTCACGACCCTGCCCGGTATTGTTATTTATACCGTGATGGCAAGCGATCTCGCCAATGAAGGCATTACGCTGCGCTGGTAATGCTGCCAACTTACTGATTTAGTGTATGATGGTGATTTTAAGGTGCTTGCGTGGCTTCCATTTCCATCAGATGTCCTTCCTGCTCCGCTACTGAAGGCGTGGTGCGTAACGGCAAAAGCACTGCCGGACATCAGCGCTATCTCTGCTCTCATTGCCGTAAAACATGGCAACTACAGTTCACTTACACCGCCTCTCAGCCCGGTACGCACCAGAAA
>NZ_MECT01000015.1:0-13329 GCF_001722145.1 Shigella sp. FC1544 | reverse complement strand
AACATCCATAGCTTTGGCGGCATCTGCCACCGTGTATTTCTGGTCAACAACCAGTTGAGCGGATTCGCGTTTAAACTCTGCGCTAAAATTTCTTTTTTTCATTGGAGCACCTGTGTTGTTCTGAGGTGAGCATATCACCTCTGTTCAGGTGGCCAAATTCAGTGTGCCACTTCAACAGGGCGAAATCGAAATGGTAATGCTCCGCTTTTTGCACAATGGCTTTATTCAGTTCAAAGGTCGGCATGTACTGCGGCGCGTGGGTCGAAATGAGCCAGCCGTTGTTGCCAATAGGTACGAATACGCCAATTTTCATCATCAACCTCTCTTCGTCTCGTAAAGTGAAAGTCAGACGGGGCGCTGCATCCTGCATATCCTTTTCAGCCGCGTATTGGCTTGTTTGCAAAGCGGATGCCAGTTTTTAAAAAGTGAATGTTATTAATGTGTTAGCATTGTGTTATCTAAAATATCTGGTAAAAAGTGGACTAAACGGTCAAAACAGTTGCACATAAAACATGCATCCGTGCGCGATGAGAGTGCAGAAGGTCGAGGCCGGGCGGGGGTTTTGCTATCCTGTTGCCAATCTACAAGAGGGGAGAGCGCATGACGCAAGGCGCAGTGAAAACAACGGGTAAACGTTCGCGCGCAGTAAGCGCGAAGAAAAAAGCGATTCTTAGCGCAGCACTGGACACTTTTTCACAATTCGGTTTTCACGGCACAAGGCTGGAGCAGATCGCAGAGTTGGCGGGTGTTTCAAAAACCAATCTGCTGTATTACTTTCCGTCAAAAGAGGCGCTGTATATTGCCGTGCTGCGGCAGATTCTCGATATCTGGCTGGCACCGTTAAAAGCGTTTCGTGAAGATTTCGCCCCGCTGGCGGCGATCAAAGAGTACATCCGTCTGAAGCTGGAAGTCTCACGCGATTATCCGCAGGCTTCGCGCCTGTTCTGTATGGAGATGCTGGCAGGCGCGCCGCTGTTAATGGATGAACTGACGGGCGATTTGAAGGCATTAATTGATGAGAAATCGGCGCTGATTGCCGGTTGGGTCAAAAGCGGCAAACTCGCGCCGATTGATCCGCAGCATTTGATTTTTATGATTTGGGCTTCCACTCAACATTACGCCGATTTCGCCCCTCAGGTGGAGGCGGTGACAGGCGCAACGTTGCGCGATGAGGTATTTTTCAATCAAACGGTTGAAAACGTGCAGCGGATTATTATTGAGGGGATTCGACCACGTTAAAGATGCCGGAGGAGGGTGTAACATCCTCCGGCTACCTGTTTAATCGATCGTCATTAAACTGGCGTTACCGCCAGCGGCAGCGGTATTCACACTCAGCGAACGTTCGATATACAGCCGTTCCAGAAGGATATTGCTTTCGCCACGGGCAAAACCCTGCACCGAAACAATTGCGCCATCCCGCGCAGCAACGGCTTCACACAATGCGCGAAGCTGATCCGAATCACCGTGGAAGATCACCGCATCAAAGGGTTGAGCGGTTATATTTTCCGCTTTCGCCAGTTGAATACGTTCGCTGACTGCCGATGGCAATGCCTTTACTAGCTGACGATGCAGCGCGTCATCCGGCCACAGTACCTGGCTGCCCACCGCCAGCACGGCGGCGAGCTGAGTCAGCGCATCCTGCTCATCATCGGCAATACACAACACGCGCTCACGCGGCAGCAGCGTCCAGGTGTTGCGTTCACCCGTCGGCCCCGGCAGCAATCGTTGTATTCCTGCCTGCGCCAGCTCGCCATATTGCGTACATAACGCCTGCAATTCTGGACGATTTGCTGCCCATTCCCGCAGTGCATTTAGCGGCTGAGTCAATGCGGCTTTCAACTGTGCATCGACCGGATACTCTGCATCCTGACGCGCGAGCGTCACTGCCAGCGCACTTTCCGGGCGATTCGCCAGCAGACGGTAGAGATAGAGCGGACCGCCTGCTTTCGGCCCGGTACCGGACAACCCTTCGCCGCCGAACGGCTGCACACCAACCACTGCGCCCACCATATTACGGTTAACATACAGGTTACCAACATGGGCCGAGCCAGTGACCTGGGCGATGGTTTCATCAATACGCGTATGGACACCAAGCGTCAGACCATAGCCGGAAGCGTTAATCTGCTCGATCAGCTCTGGTAGCTGGTTACGGTTGTAACGCACCACATGCAGCACCGGACCAAAGACCTCTTTGTGCAATTCGGCAAAGTCATCCAGTTCGATCAGCGTCGGGGCGACAAAGGTGCCGCTTTGCCATTCACGGGCATCTTCGCTGTTTTCCCGCACCGCCTGGAACACCGGACGGCCTTTGCTACGCATGGTCTGAATATGGCGCTCAATATTGGCTTTCGCTTCGCTATCAATCACCGGACCGATATCGGTGGTCAGGCGACCCGGATTACCCATCCGGCATTCGGCCATTGCACCGCGCAGCATTTTCAACGTGTGGTCGGCAATCTCATCTTGCAGGCACAGCACGCGCAGTGCCGAACAACGCTGACCCGCACTGTCAAACGCCGAGGCCAGCACATCCACGACGACTTGTTCGGTCAGTGCTGAAGAATCGACAATCATCGCGTTCATGCCGCCGGTTTCAGCGATGAGCGGAATAGGGCGACCCTGAGCGTCCAGGCGGCTGGCGATATTGCACTGCAGTAACGTAGCGACTTCGGTTGAACCGGTAAACATCACCCCGCGCACGCGATCATCACCCGTCAGTTGCGCGCCCACGGTTTCCCCCTGACCTGGCAGCAATTGCACCACGCCAGGGGGTACACCCGCTTCCAGCAAAATGGCGATCCCTTGCGCGGCAATCAGCGGCGTTTGTTCTGCCGGTTTTGCCAGCACGCTGTTACCTGCCGCCAGTGCGGCAGCGATCTGCCCGGTGAAAATAGCCAGCGGGAAGTTCCACGGACTGATACACACCACAGGCCCTAATGGACGGTGGGTTTCGTTAGCGAAATCATCCCGCACCTGTCCGGCGTAGTAGTGGAGAAAATCGACCGCTTCGCGCACTTCGGCAATAGCGTTACTGAAGGTTTTTCCGGCTTCACGCACCAGAATACCAATCAGTTGCTGCATCTGGCTTTCCATTAGCACGGCAGCGCGATGCAAAATCGCCGCGCGTTCAGCCGGAGGCGTGGCAAACCAGATTGGCGCGTTATTAACCGCACTTTCCAGCGCCTGTTCTACTTCACGCGGCGTGGCTTCACGCACAAAGCCCACAATATCTTTCGGTTCCGCAGGGTTAATAACGGGCGACATCTCACCTGCCGCTACCGGTTGTTCCAGCATTGGCAAGGCCTGCCATTTTTGCAGTGCACTATTGAGCAGGGCAGAGGAGAGCGAGGCCAGACGGTGTTCGTTAGCGAGATCCAGCCCTGCCGAGTTGTCGCGCCCGTGACCGTAAAGATCGCGCGGCAGGGGAATTTTCGGATGCGGTAATCCAGTTTGCCCTTCCTGTTGCGCCAGTTTTTCTACAGCAGTGACCGGATCGGCGACCAGTTCATCCAGTGGCAAAGAGGTGTCGGCAATACGGTTAACAAACGAGGTGTTAGCACCGTTTTCCAGCAGGCGACGCACCAGATACGCCAGCAGCGTTTCATGTGTGCCAACCGGGGCATAAATACGACACGGTCGGTTAAGTTTACCGTCGGCAACTTTCCCTGTGACCTGCTCGTACAGTGGCTCGCCCATACCATGCAGGCACTGGAACTCGTACTGACCCGGATAGTAGTTCTGACCTGCCAGTTGATAAATCGCTGCCAGCGTATGGGCGTTGTGCGTCGCGAACTGCGGGTAGATTAGATTCGGCACCGCCAGCAGCTTTTTCGCACAGGCGAGATAAGAAACGTCGGTATACACCTTGCGGGTATAAACAGGATAGCCTTCAAGGCCGTCCATCTGCGCACGCTTGATTTCACTATCCCAGTACGCGCCTTTCACCAGGCGAATCATCAGACGGCGACGGCTGCGGGTGGCGAGATCAACCAGGTAATCGATCACCAACGGGCAGCGTTTTTGATAAGCCTGAATAACAAAACCGATGCCGTTCCAGCCTGCCAGTTCCGGCTCGAAACAGAGATTTTCCAGCAGATCGAGGGAGATCTCCAGACGATCGGCCTCTTCGGCATCGATGTTAATACCAATATCATACTGACGCGCCAGCAGGGTGAGTGATTTCAGACGCGGGTAAAGCTCTTCCATTACCCGGTCATACTGGGCGCGGCTGTAGCGCGGATGCAGCGCCGACAGCTTGATTGAAATGCCCGGACCTTCATAGATGCCACGACCGTTAGACGCTTTACCAATGGCGTGAATCGCCTGCTGATAGGAAACCATATACGCCTGTGCGTCTGCGGCAGTCAGTGCAGCTTCGCCCAGCATATCGTAAGAGTAACGGAAACCTTTCTCTTCCAGCTTGCGGGCATTGGCTAACGCTTCCGCGATGGTTTCACCCGTGACGAACTGCTCGCCCATCAGGCGCATCGCCATATCCACACCTTTGCGGATCAGCGGTTCACCGCTTTTACCGATAATGCGGTTCAGCGAGCGGGAGAGGCTGGCTTCGTTATGGGTGGAAACCAGTTTGCCAGTAAACAACAGCCCCCAGGTAGCGGCATTAACAAACAGTGACGGGCTACGACCAATGTGTGACTGCCAGTTACCGTTGCTGATTTTGTCGCGAATTAACGCGTCGCGGGTGGCTTTGTCGGGAATACGCAACAACGCTTCCGCCAGACACATCAGCGCCACGCCTTCCTGCGATGACAGCGAAAACTCCTGCAATAACCCCTGGACCATACCTGCGCGACCACTGGCATTTTTTTGATTACGCAGTTTATCGGCCAGTTGATATGCCAGTTTATGCGCCTGTTCAGCAACTGGCTGCGGCAGGCGGGCTTGTTCCAGCAGCCTAGAAACCGCTTCGGTTTCCGGGCGACGATAGGCCGCGGTGATCGCGCGCGGGAAACCGACTGGGGCAAAATTTGCTCGGCAAAGTCGAGGAATGGCTGGTGTGGTTCCTCTGCCGGAGTCGGTGCTTCATCGCTCTCATTGGCAGCACCAGAAAGCAGCGCAGGTAGCTCTGGCAGAGTATCGCTGTTTTCCAGTTGTTCGAGATAAGAAAAAATCGCCTGCTTAATTAACCAGTGTGGCGTGCGATCGATACGTGTCGCGGCAGACTTAATACGCTCACGCGTCGCGTCGTCCAGCTTAACCCCCATGGTGGTGGTTCCCATGCCATTACTCCTGTTGTTCTGAAAGGTGCAACTTAACGTTATCGTGAAATATCCATGATGTTGCAACTTTGTGCAACCATGTTAAATGTGACCTGCGTAGCAAGCTTAAAAATGAATGAAATGTTAATAAAAGAAATTGATATGACAGGGATTAAAAAAATAACTCAGACTTTTTCTCTGCGGCAGTTAACATTTTTGAAAGGTGCAACCGCAAAAAATGTGAGAGAGTGCAACCTGATGAAAAATAGTGTCGCTGAGCACTAAAATTTAATGTAAATGGTGTGTTAAATCGATTGTGAATAACCAGCGCTTCCGGCAGGATACGGTCGCCCTGGTAAAAAATAAACTCTGTTACCCCGTTCCGGTTGCAGATATAACGGCAAGTTTCGACATTGCCGATAATAATTTTTTGGAGACTTTAGATGGCTATTAGCACACCGATGTTGGTGACATTTTGTGTCTATATCTTTGGCATGATATTGATTGGGTTTATCGCCTGGCGATCAACGAAAAACTTTGACGACTATATTCTGGGCGGTCGTAGTCTTGGGCCATTTGTGACGGCATTATCGGCGGGTGCGTCGGATATGAGTGGCTGGCTGTTAATGGGGTTGCCTGGCGCGGTTTTTCTTTCCGGGATTTCCGAAAGCTGGATCGCCATTGGCCTGACATTAGGCGCGTGGATCAACTGGAAGCTGGTGGCCGGGCGGTTGCGTGTGCATACCGAATACAATAATAACGCCTTAACATTGCCGGATTATTTCACCGGGCGTTTTGAAGATAAAAGCCGCATTTTGCGCATTATCTCCGCGCTGGTTATTTTGCTGTTCTTCACCATTTATTGCGCTTCGGGCATTGTGGCAGGCGCGCGTCTGTTTGAAAGTACCTTTGGCATGAGCTACGAAACGGCTCTGTGGGCGGGAGCTGCGGCGACGATCCTTTACACCTTTATTGGCGGTTTCCTCGCGGTGAGCTGGACTGACACTGTACAGGCCAGCCTGATGATTTTTGCCCTGATCCTGACACCGGTTATCGTCATTATCAGTGTCGGTGGCTTTGGTGACTCGCTGGAAGTGATCAAACAAAAGAGCATCGAAAACGTTGATATGCTCAAAGGTCTGAACTTTGTTGCCATTATCTCACTGATGGGTTGGGGGCTGGGTTACTTCGGGCAGCCGCACATTCTGGCGCGTTTTATGGCGGCGGATTCTCACCACAGCATTGTCCATGCGCGTCGTATCAGTATGACCTGGATGATCCTCTGCCTGGCAGGGGCGGTGGCTGTCGGCTTCTTTGGGATTGCTTACTTTAATGAGCACCCGGCGGTAGCAGGCGCGGTAAACCAGAACGCCGAGCGCGTGTTTATCGAACTGGCGCAAATTCTGTTTAACCCGTGGATTGCCGGGATTCTGCTGTCGGCAATTCTGGCGGCGGTAATGTCAACCTTAAGTTGCCAACTGCTGGTGTGCTCCAGTGCGATTACCGAAGATTTATACAAAGCGTTTCTGCGTAAACATGCCAGCCAGAAAGAGCTGGTGTGGGTAGGGCGTGTGATGGTGCTGGTGGTGGCGCTGGTGGCGATTGCGCTGGCGGCAAACCCGGAAAACCGCGTGCTGGGCTTAGTGAGCTACGCGTGGGCAGGCTTTGGCGCGGCGTTTGGTCCGGTGGTGCTGTTCTCGGTGATGTGGTCACGCATGACGCGTAACGGTGCACTGGCGGGGATGATCATCGGTGCGCTGACGGTTATCGTCTGGAAGCAGTTCGGCTGGCTGGGACTGTACGAAATTATTCCGGGCTTCATCTTCGGCAGTATCGGGATTGTAGTGTTTAGTTTGCTGGGTAAAGCGCCGTCAGCGGCGATGCAAAAACGCTTTGCCGAGGCCGATGCGCACTATCATTCGGCTCCGCCGTCACGGTTGCAGGAAAGCTAAGGGACTTAGCCTGCGGTGGTTTTGTTTGGCTTCAGCAGCGGGTTGCGCTCCCTTAATGTGCCTCGCCATATAAATTGAATGGTGCAGGGAGCGCGCAGGGGGCGGCCAATCGCCGCCGCCCCCTGTGCACCCCCGGGCTCTGGCGAACAAAATCGCCGCTGCGCGGTACCTTCAGCTTATCCCCTTCGGCTACCGGGTCGGGCGCGAGGTAACGTCCTGTAAGACGCGCCCTCAGCCCACATCCATGTGGGCTGTCCCGGCCTTCGGGGAACGCTTCAGCGATTTTGACGCCACCAACACCCGAGCTGTTATTATGTTCCGGGCAAAAAGTTAGATTTGATAATCGCGGATGGACGAAATTGCTTGATACACCCGCTTATCAGTTTTACATGGAAGCTCTGATGCATTGAGTCTGGACAGTTTTGTCGGCTGGATATGGCGTTTACGCGGCATCCGGCAAGAACACATGGTTCTTTGCAAACAATCCCATCTTTCTACCCTGGAATAATCGTTTATATCCCCTGGCATTATCTCTCTTTGTTTACATTCCAACATCATTTTATAAACATTCCGCTTGTATTTTTCTTTACCGTAATGATAATCGCTATCACTGCGATTTACTTTTCTTTGCATAGATTGACTCAGAAAAACGTTTAAGGGTGGGTGGCATGTTTGTTCCGTTTCTCATTATGTTGCGCGAAGGACTTGAAGCCGCGCTGATTGTCAGTTTGATTGCCAGCTATCTTAAGCGTACCCAGCGAGGCCGATGGATTGGTGTGATGTGGATTGGCGTGTTGCTTGCCGCTGCGTTGTGCCTGGGCCTGGGGATCTTCATTAACGAAACCACCGGCGAATTTCCGCAAAAAGAACAGGAACTGTTTGAAGGTATCGTGGCGGTGATCGCCGTGGTGATCCTTACCTGGATGGTTTTCTGGATGCGCAAAGTGTCGCGCAACGTCAAAGTGCAACTGGAACAGGCAGTCGATAGCGCATTGCAGCGTGGAAATCATCATGGCTGGGCGCTGGTGATGATGGTCTTTTTTGCCGTTGCAAGGGAAGGGCTGGAGTCGGTCTTTTTCCTGCTGGCGGCATTTCAACAAGATGTCGGGATCTGGCCGCCGCTGGGTGCAATGCTCGGTCTTGCTACAGCCGTGGTGCTCGGCTTTCTGCTCTACTGGGGCGGTATTCGCCTCAATCTTGGTGCATTTTTTAAATGGACCAGCCTGTTTATTCTCTTCGTCGCCGCAGGGCTGGCAGCTGGTGCCATTCGCGCATTTCATGAAGCCGGATTGTGGAACCACTTTCAGGAAATCGCCTTCGATATGAGTGCGGTGCTCTCAACTCACTCGCTGTTTGGCACGCTGATGGAAGGGATTTTTGGCTATCAGGAAGCGCCGAGCGTCAGCGAAGTCGCCGTCTGGTTTATTTATCTCATCCCGGCGCTGGTGGCATTTGCTCTGCCACCACGCGCAGGGGCGACAGCGTCTCGCTCCGCGTAACAAATACGACGCAAACTCTTGCTTAGTTACAACATACTTTAAAGGGATAGTCTCGTCATAACCATTAACTTCCGCCGTAACGCATTGCAGTTGAGCGTGGCTGCGCTGTTTTCTTCTGCTTTTATGGCTAACGCCGCTGATGTGCCGCAGGTCAAAGTGACCGTGACGGATAAGCAGTGCTAACCGATGACCATTACGGTTAACGCCGGGAAAACACAGTTCATTATTCAGAACCATAGCCAGAAGGCGCTGGAGTGGGAGATCCTCAAAGGCGTGATGGTGGTGGAAGAGCGGGAAAATATCGCCCCTGGTTTTAGCCAGAAAATGACGGCGAATTTACAGCCTGGCGAATACGATATGACCTGCGGTCTGCTGACTAACCCGAAAGGGAAGTTGATCGTCAAAGGTGAGGCAACGGCGGATGCGGCGCAAAGTGATGCGCTGTTAAGTCTTGGTGGTGCAATTACTGCATATAAAGCGTATGTCATGGCGGAAACCACGCAGCTGGTGACCGATACCAAAGCCTTTACCGACGCGATTAAAGCTGGCGATATCGAAAAAGCGAAAGCACTGTATGCGCCGACGCGCCAGCACTATGAGCGCATTGAACCGATTGCTGAACTGTTCTCCGATCTGGATGGCAGCATTGACGCCCGTGAAGATGATTACGAGCAAAAAGCCGCCGACCCAAAATTCACTGGTTTCCACCGTCTGGAAAAAGCATTGTTTGGCGACAACACCACCAAAGGGATGGATCAGTACGCTGAGCAGCTTTATACAGATGTGGTCGATTTGCAAAAACGCATCAGTGAACTGGCTTTCCCACCTTCAAAAGTGGTCGGCGGCGCAGCCGGACTGATTGAGGAAGTGGCAGCCAGCAAAATTAGCGGTGAAGAAGATCGCTACAGCCACACCGATCTGTGGGATTTCCAGGCTAACGTTGAAGGCTCGCAGAAAATTGTCGATTTGCTGCGTCCACAACTGCAAAAAGCCAACCCGGAACTGCTGGCAAAAGTCGATGCCAACTTTAAAAAGGTCGATACCATTCTGGCGAAATACCGTACTAAAGACGGTTTTGAAACCTACGACAAATTGACTGATGCCGACCGGAATGCACTGAAAGGACCGATTACTGCGCTGGCGGAAGATCTGGCGCAACTTCGCGGTGTGCTGGGACTGGATTAAGCGTTATGCAGTATAAAGATGAAAACGGCGTGAATGAACCGTCACGCCGACGTTTACTGAAAGTGATAGGTGCGCTGGCGCTGGCGGGAAGTTGTCCGGTCGCTCATGCACAAAAAACGCAAAGTGCGCCGGGTACGCTTTCACCGGATGCACGCAATGAGAAACAGCCGTTTTATGGTGAGCATCAGGCAGGGATCCTGACGCCACAACAGGCCGCAATGATGCTGGTGGCGTTTGATGTGCTTGCCAGCGATAAAGCCGATCTTGAACGGTTGTTTCGCTTGTTGACTCAGCGTTTTGCTTTTCTGACTCAGGGCGGAGCGGCACCAGAAACGCCAAATCCGCGCCTGCCACCACTCGATTCCGGCATTCTTGGCGGCTACATTGCGCCCGATAATCTCACCATCACGTTATCGGTGGGTCACTCATTGTTTGATGAGCGGTTTGGCCTTGCGCCACAGATGCCGAAAAAGTTGCAGAAGATGACGCGTTTCCCCAACGACTCGCTGGATGCGGCGTTATGCCATGGTGATGTGTTGCTACAAATTTGCGCCAACACCCAGGACACGGTGATCCATGCGCTGCGCGATATCATCAAACACACGCCGGATTTGCTCAGCGTGCGCTGGAAGCGGGAAGGGTTTATTTCCGATCACGCAGCGCGTAGTAAAGGCAAAGAGACGCCGATTAATTTGCTGGGCTTTAAAGACGGCACTGCCAATCCCGATAGCCAGAATGATAAGTTGATGCAAAAAGTGGTGTGGGTAACGGCAGATCAGCAGGAGCCTGCGTGGACAATCGGTGGCAGCTATCAGGCAGTACGCTTGATTCAGTTTCGAGTGGAATTTTGGGACAGAACGCCGCTGAAAGAACAGCAGACGATTTTTGGCCGTGATAAGCAAACCGGTGCGCCGCTGGGAATGCAGCATGAGCATGATGTGCCTGATTACGCCAGCGACCCGGAAGGGAAGGTGATCGCGCTGGACAGCCATATCCGGCTGGCGAATCCCCGCACGGCGGAGAGTGAGTCCAGCCTGATGCTGCGTCGCGGCTACAGTTATTCGTTGGGGGTCACCAACTCCGGACAACTGGATATGGGGTTGCTGTTTGTCTGCTACCAACACGATCTGGAAAAAGGCTTCCTGACAGTACAAAAAAGGCTCAATGGCGAAGCGCTGGAGGAATACGTTAAACCTATCGGCGGCGGTTATTTTTTTTCGCTGCCGGGAGTGAAGGACGCGAACGATTATCTCGGAAGCGCGTTATTGCGGGTTTAATGTTTTTAGGCGGATAAGGCATTTGTGCGCAGATGCCTGATGCGACGCTTGCGCGTCTTATCATGCCTACAATCAGTGCGGGTTTGGTAGGCTGGATAAGGCGTTCACGCCGCATCCGGCGATCGTGCACTGATGCCTGATGCAAATCCTGCTGAAAGCACACAGCTTTTTTCATCACTGTCATCACTCTGTCATCTTTCCAGTAGAAACTAATGTCACTGAAATAGTGTTTTATAGTTAAATATAAGTAAATATATTGTTGCAACAAATGCGAGATCTGTTGTACTTATTAAGTAGCAGCGGAAGTTCCCGGCAGTGATAGTCAGTCACTATGGAGATCGCGGATGGTAACGTCCTGTACTGGACATGTTTTAGATAATCAACGCGCCACCACTCGCGGAGTTTTCTCCTCCGGTAGTCATCTCGTCACTTTGCATTTTCAACCTCATCCTTTCTTTTCATGTGTTACCGACGCCGTAAACGGTGCGCGTAGCCGTTTTTCGGCATTTTATCCAAAAGCAAACTATGGCTTACAAGGAAGCCAACCCTCTGATGTTCGTGCGCAGAATCACGCTGCCAACGGCGCGTGTGATGAATACAAACAACTCAAGGTGCTCTCCATGGGAAGACAAAAAGCAGTGATCAAAGCTCGTCGCGAGGCAAAACGTGTGCTGAGACGGGATTCGCGCAGCCATAAGCAGCGTGAAGAAGAATCGGTCACCTCGCTTGTGCAGATGAGCGGCGTAGAAGCCATTGGTATGGCCCGCGACAGTCGCGATACCTCGCCCATCCTCGTGCGAAATGAAGCGCAATTGCACTATCTGAAGGCTATTGAGAGTAAGCAGCTGATATTCGCCACGGGCGAAGCCGGGTGCGGAAAAACCTGGATCAGCGCAGCAAAAGCGGCAGAGGCCCTGATACATAAGGATGTCGACAGGATTATCGTCACCCGTCCAGTTCTGCAAGCCGATGAAGATCTTGGCTTCTTACCTGGTGATATCGCAGAAAAGTTTGCTCCCTATTTTCGCCCGGTCTACGACGTGCTGGTCCGGCGCTTAGGGGCTTCCTTTATGCAGTACTGCCTGCGACCGGAAATAGGGAAGGTGGAAATCGCGCCGTTCGCCTATATGCGTGGACGTACCTTTGAAAATGCAGTCGTCATTCTTGACGAGGCGCAGAATGTGACTGCCGCGCAAATGAAAATGTTTTTAACCCGCCTCGGGGAGAACGTGACGGTTATCGTCAACGGTGATATCACGCAATGCGATTTGCCTCGCGGCGTGTGCTCCGGATTAAGTGACGCGCTGGAACGTTTCGAAGAAGATGAAATGGTTGGGATCGTCCGGTTCGGAAAAGAGGATTGCGTACGTTCGGCACTTTGCCAACGTACGCTGCATGCATACAGTTAAGTGTGTTATCGGTGCAGAGCCCGGGCGAACCGGGCTTTGTTTTATTTCAACAGATTTTCACTTCAGGTTAGCGTTCAGGGGGGCGACTTTGAGCGTGTTGATAAGCTGAACTGGAGTCTGGTTTAGATACTCTTACCAGGCATTTTTCGTCATAGCATCAGACCAGTGTAATACTGCCAGCGCGGAGAGTTTTTCTTCCAGAAGCCAAAAAAATGAGCATCTGCCTATCTTTTTTCGGCCATTCAACCTGTACAGGAGATCTGGTGCCAATTTTGCTTATGAGGTTTAATCAACAATGGGCTATACTTTGACTGACTGTTTAACACCGAATATATTCCTCTGATTTATTCTTTAGGGATAATATTATAAATGTAAGGTTAATCTTAATTAATTCTTGGTGATGCTGCCAACTTACTGATTTAGTGTATGATGGTGTTTTTGAGGTGCTCCAGTGGCTTCTGTTTCTATCAGCTGTCCCTCCTGTTCAGCTACTGACGGGGTGGTGCGTAACGGCAAAAGCACTGCCGGACATCAGCGCTATCTCTGCTCTCACTGCCGTAAAACATGGCAACTGCAGTTCACTTACACCGCTTCTCAACCCGGTACGCACCAGAAAATTATTGATATGGCCATGAATGGCGTTGGATGCCGGGCAACTGCACGCATTATGGGCGTTAGCCTCAACACGATTTTACGTCACTTAAAAAACTCAGGCCGCAGTCGGTAACCTCGCGCATACAGCCGGGCAGTGACGTCATCGTCTGCGCGGAAATGGACGAACAGTGGGG
>NZ_MECT01000014.1:0-13377 GCF_001722145.1 Shigella sp. FC1544 | reverse complement strand
AGTCGATGCCCCGGCGCATGTCAACAGGTTTAATTGCGATGAAGACATTATCAGGACTGAGCATATTTGAGTGCCCTGAAGACATCGGTAAGTTGTGACGGCTGACAGCACATCCGTACTCCACCGGGAAGGAAGAGCGTGACTGGCTCATTCGTGACGGGCTGTGGTACATCAGCATGCAGTGGTGGCGCAATATGAACGGGAAGAACGGTCGGTTCATTTGCCCGGCGTTCAGCTTTTGCGACATCCTGCGGCCATTCGCGAAGTGATGTGAAGGGAATATCGTTGAGTTCACAGTATTGCTGACGTGTAAGACCACTGGCGCGCCAGGCAGCAACGTGCTGCCTTTTCTGTTCAATGGTCCATCGGGGTTTTGACATCGATTATCTCCGGTAAGTTGGTGAATGGATGTCGGTAATACTAACTGACCGAAGATCCCTGTGAAGATGACTTCCCCGTAACGACACTCAAAATTTCGGCAAATTCACAGTCATTCCAGTCGGAGATCCAGCGGGCGTCCCGTATGGGCAGTGAATATTACCGGACCCTGCAGAATGGCGGACGTCATGCCGCTGCTGCCGCACGGGAACAGCGCCGCGCCCTTGCAGAACTGAACAGTCAGTTGACGGAAATTCGCGGTTCTGCTGTCGGAATGGCTGGCGCATTTGCCGGTGCCTTTGCCACCGGACACCTGATTTCGCTGGCCGATGAGTGGGGTTCCGTGAAGGCCCGTCTGAAACAGGCATCTCAGTCATCGGATGAATTCTCGTCATCACAGAAAGTGCTGATGGATATCAGTCAGCGAACAGGTACCGCGTTTTCGGATAATGCGGCCCTGTTTGCCCGTTCGGCTGCCTCGATGCGTGAATATGGTTACAGTGCTGATGATGTGCTGAAGGTGACGGAGGCCATTTCGACAGGACTGAAACTGTCAGGGGCTGGAGTTGCGGAATCCGGTTCGGTGATCACCCAGTTCAGCCAGGCACTGGCACAGGGTGTACTGCGTGGCGAAGAATTTAATGCTGTTAACGAAAATGGCGACCGGGTGATCCGCGCGCTTGCTGCGGGGATGGGTGTGGCCCGTAAAGATCTGAAGGCAATGGCGGATGACGGAAAACTGACAGCGGATAAAGTGGTCCCTGTGTTAATCAGCAGCTGGGGATATTACGTGATGAATATGCGGCCATGCCGGAAACGGTTTCCGGTAGTATCACGAAGGTGGAAAACGCCTTTATGGCCTGGGTGGGCGAAGTGAATGAGGCCTGCGGGGTGACAAAAACGCTCTCCGGCGTGCTGAACGGTGTTGCCGGACAGATTGATAATGTGGCAACAGCTGTGGGGGCGCTGGTTGCCGTCGGGGTTGCCCGGTACTTTGGCAATATGGCCTCCGGAGCGATGTCTGCCACGGCAGGACTTGTGACGGCTGCACGTAATGAAGTTGCACTGGCGGAAGCACAGTTCAGGGGAACGCAGATTGCCACGGCGCGGGCAAGGGCAGCCGTGTACCGTGCTCAGCAGGCCGTGGCGGCAGCCCGCGGGACGGAGATGCAGATTGCTGCAGAGGCCCGTCTGGCGGCCACACAGGAACGCCTGAACAGAAATATTGCTGCCAGAAGCGCCGCCCAGAATGCGCTGAACAGTACAACGGCGGTGGGCTCACGTCTGATGAGCGGTGCGCTGGGGCTGGTTGGTGGCGTACCCGGACTGGTGATGCTGGGGGCTGCAGCATTGTACACGCTGTACCAGAATCAGGAGCAGGCCTGGGAGTCTGCGCGCCAGTATGCACTGACGATAGATGAAATCGCGCATAAAACGCCGTCAATGTCTTTGCCTGAAGCCTCAGATAATGAAGGACGAACACGGGCGGCGCTGACAGAGCAGAACCGGCTGATTGATGAACAGGCTAGTCGGGTGAAATCCCTGCAGGAAAAAATCGCAGGATATCAGTATGTTCTGGCGAACCCGGGCTGGATGACCGGTGACGGATTCATGATAAACCATCTGACCTCGGTGAAGACCGTAACGGAAGGGCTTGCTCAGGCAACAGAGCAGCTTGCCGTTGAGCAGTCCCGTCTGGCACTGATGCAGGAAAAAGCGCAGTCCATTCAGGATGTGCTTGCCGGGCTGGAAGACCGTCGTGTGGCGTTAATTCGTCAGCAGGCGGCAGAGCAGAATAAGGTGTACCAGTCCATGCTGGTTATGAACGGTCAGCATACGGAATTCAACCGTCTGCTGGGGCTGGGTAATGAACTGCTTCAGCAGCGGCAGGGACTGGTGAATGTGCCGTTACGGCTGCCACAGGCCACTCTGGATGATAAACAGCAGAGTGCCCTGACAAAAACAGAGCGTGAGCTGGCCCTGTCCAGACTGAAAGGGGAAGAAAAAGAGCGTGTCCGACTGGGGTATGCGGCGGATGACCTCGGTTTTGTGGGTGATCCGTATCAGGAGGCGAGACAACGTTATATCAGTAATGCCCTGGAAGCCTGGCGCAATAACGAGGCGAATAAACCCAAATCCCGGGGTGGAAAATCAGAGACGGAAAAAGCGGAAGACAGTTTTTCCCGGCTGCTGAAGCAGCAGAAAGAGCAACTGGCACTGGCGGGGCAGAATACAGAGCTGGCGAAGCTGAAATACCAGACTGCGCAGGGCGAACTGAAAACCCTGACGGAGATGCAGAAGCAGGAACTGCTGCGCAATGCGGCCCTGATTGACCAGCAAAAAATCCGGGAGCAGTTGCGGTCCCGGGAAGAGACCCTGAAGAATGATAATGTGGCTGCGCGTGCATCAAATGAAGCGGAACTGCTGGGGTACGGGCAGGGAGAGCGGCTCCGTGAACGCATGCGGGAGTTGCAGCAGATCCGCGACAGTTTCCGCCAGAAGGATGCGGACCTTCAGTCTCAGTATCAGACCGGGGATATCAGTGAGGATTTTTACAGACAGGCTCTGGCACAGAACGCGCAGTATCTGAGTGAACGTCTGAAAGAGCAGGAAGCCTTTTATGCCGAATCGGATGTGCAGCGTGCGGACTGGCAGAAAGGGCTGCAGGAGGGATTCAGTAACTGGGTGGATAATGCGTCCGATTACGCCTCACAGGCAGCACAGCTTGCGACGGAGGGTATCTCAGGGATGGTGAATAACATCACGGAGATGCTGAACGGAAATAAAGTGGAATGGCGCAGCTGGGCCTCATCAGTGCTGCAGGAAATATCAAAAGTTCTTATGAATGCCGCGATTGTCAACGGGATCAAGACGGCGGCAAACAGTATGTCCGGAGCGGGAGGATTTATCGGCAGTATTGGTAGCTGGCTGGGCGGTGCGGTGGCCAATGCAAAAGGCGGTGTGTATACCTCGGCAAACCTGAGTGCGTACAGCAACAGTATTGTGGATACGCCCACGTACTTTGCCTTTGCAAAAGGGGCGGGACTGATGGGGGAGGCCGGTCCTGAAGCCATTATGCCCCTGACCCGGGCGGCGGATGGCTCGCTGGGTGTGCGAGCGGTGGGCAGTATGAACGGCAGTGCAGGTCTGGTGTATTCCCCGGTCTACCATATCGCCATTCAGAATGACGGGACTAATGGCCAGATAGGGCCGGAAGCTGCGGGCAGCCTTGTGCAACTGATTGACCAGCGGGTGCAGGCGGTGATGCTGTCCATGCGACGTGACGGAGGAATGCTGAGTGGCTGAGATAAAAACGCTGCATCTGGTCCCGCGTGAAGGGATGCAGGTGGTGAGAAACCGTCGGTGGCGAGGGTACGGTTTGGTGACGGTTATGAACAGCGCCGCCCGACGGGACTTAATGCCCGACTGAAGACGTTTCAGGCGGTGTTCCGGGTGACGGATGAGGCGACCCGGCGATGGCTGGAAGAGTTTTTATCGTGGCATGGTGGTTACCGTGCCTTTTTGTGGCGACCGCCGAAACATAACCGGACGGTGAGGGTGGTATGCCGGGAGTGGAGCGTCACAGATAACGCCAGGTACAGTGATTTCAGTTGTACGATTGAGCAGGTGGTGAACTGATGCAGGATATTCGCGAAGAAAGTCTGAGCGAGTCGGTTAAATCAGAGCAGTCACCGCGGGTGGTACTCTGGGAAATCGACCTGACGGTACAGGGCGGTGAGCGGTATTTTTTCTGTAATGAGCCGAATGAAAAAGGGGAGCCGGTCACCTGGCAGGGGCGTAAGTATGAGGCATATCCGATTGACGGCAGCGGCTTTGAGATGAACGGCCGGGGCAGCAGTGCCAGACCGTCGCTGACGGTGTCCAATCTGTTCGGTCTGGTCACCGGGATGGCGGAAGACCTGCAGAGTCTGGTGGGGGCCACGGTGGTCCGCCGCCGGGTGTATGCCCGTTTTCTGGATGCGGTGAATTTCGTTGCGGGCAATCCGGAGGCGGACCCGGAGCAGGAGCTGAGTGACCGCTGGGTGGTGGAGCAGATGTCGCAGCTGACAGCCATGACGGCCTCGTTTGTGCTGGCTACACCGACCGAGACGGACGGGGCGCTGTTTCCCGGTCGTATCATGCTGGCGAACACCTGTATGTGGACCTACCGCTCTGATGAGTGTGGTTACACGGGCGGGGCTGTGGCGGATGAGTTCGATAAACCCACCACGGATATCCGTAAGGACAGATGCAGCAAGTGCATGCGCGGGTGTGAACTGCGCAGGAATGTCGGCAATTTTGGCGGTTTCCTTTCCATTAATAAACTTTCGCAGTAAATCCCGGTTTATGACACAGACTGAATCAGCGATTCTGGCGCATGCCCGGCGGTGTGCGCCTGCGGAGTCGTGCGGCTTCGTGATAAGCACGCCGGAGGGGGAGTGGTATATCCCTTGTGTGAATATTTCTGCAGAGCCGGAGGCGTATTTTCGTATCGCACCGGAAGACTGGCTGCGGGCAGAGATGCAGGGGGAGATTGTGGCACTGGTCCACAGTCATCCCGGTGAGCTGCCCTGGCTGAGCGAGGCTGACCGGCGGCTGCAGATAAAAAGCGCACTGCCCTGGTGGCTGGTCTGCCGGGGGGAAATTCATAAATTCCGCTGTGTGCCACATCTGACAGGACGGCGCTTTGAGCACGGGGTGACGGACTGTTACACGCTGTTCCGGGATGCATACCATCTGGCGGGAATTGATATGCCGGATTTTCATCGCGAGGATGACTGGTGGCGCAACGGCCAGAACCTGTACCTGGACAATATGGCGGTCACCGGCTTTTACCGGGTGCCCCTGTCCTCTGCACAGCCGGGCGATATTCTGCTGTGCTGCTTTGGTGCTTCGGTACCGAACCATGCCACCATTTACTGCGGCAACGGTGAGCTGCTTCACCATCTGCCTGAACAACTGAGTAAACGGGAGAGGTATTCCGAAAAATGGCAACGACGAACGCATTCTGTCTGGCGTCACCGCCACTGGCACGCATCTGCCTTCACGGGGATTTGCAACGATTTGGCCGCCGCCTCAGCCTGTATGTGAACTCGGCAGCGGAAGCCATTCGCGCCCTGTCGATGCAGATGCCGGGCTTTCGCCGTCAGATGAACGAAGGCTGGTACCAGATACGTATTGCCGGTGATGACACGGCACCGGAGGCGGTGTATGCCCGTCTTCACGAACAGCTGGGTGAGGGAACGGTCATCCACATTGTGCCGCGACTGGCCGGGGCCGGAAAGGGTGGACTGCAGATTGTGTTGGGGGCGGCAGCCATCGTGGGCTCTTTCTTCACTGCCGGGGCATCAATGGCGTTATGGGGTTCAGCCCTGGCAGCCGGTGGTTTTTCTGCCACCACGATGCTGTTTTCACTTGGAGCCAGCATGATTCTGGGCGGTGTGGCCCAGATGCTGGCCCCGAAGGCAAAAACACCGGATTACCGCGCAACGGATAACGGCAGACAGAACACGTACTTTTCCTCGCTGGATAACATGATTGCCCAGGGGAACCCGATGCCGGTGCCTTACGGGGAAATGCTGGTTGGCTCCCGCCGTATATCCCAGGACATCAGCACCCGTGATGAAGGCGGGGGCGGAAAGGTCGTGGTTATCGGGCGACAGGGATAAAACATAAAAAAATCCCGCAGTGATCGCGGAGCTGCGGGGACAGACAAATGAAGATCAATGTGAAGGAGTTGTTTTTGTTACTCGGGCAAAAAAACACTAACGCAGCGAAATTATAAGCGCCACAGTCAGTGTGTGAAAATGTGAAGATATTCAGAAATTTTATTCCGTCATGACGCAGGCACCCGGTGAGGTGCCTGTTGTTTTTGTGAGTGAACAATTATCACGGTAAGAGGTGATGTAATGGGCAAAGGTGGCGGCAGGGCGCACACACCGCGTGAGGCGAAAGACAATCTCAAATCCACGCAGATGATGAGTGTGATTGATGCGATTGGTGAGGGACCGATAGAAGGCCCGGTGAAAGGCCTGCAGAGTATTCTGGTGAACAAAAACCCCTCTGACGGACACGGACGGTAATCCCGTGATACACGGTGTGACCGCGGTCTGGCGTGCCGGGGAGCAGGAGCAGACACCACCGGAAGGCTTTGAGTCCTCCGGCTCTGAAACCGGACTGGGCGTGGAAGTGACGAAGGCAAAACCGGTGACGCGCACCATTACGTCCGCGAACATTGACCGCCTGCGGGTTACCTTCGGGGTGCAGTCACTGGTGCAGACCACGTCAAAGGGCGACCGTAATCCTTCCTCTGTCCGGATTCTGATTCAGTTACAGCGTAATGGCCGCTGGGTGACGGAAAAGGACGTCACCATTAACGGCAAGACCACCTCACAGTTCCTGGCCTCGGTGATTCTGGATAATCTGCCTCCCCGGCCCTTTAACATCCGGATGGTCAGGGAGACGGCGGACAGCACCACGGACCAGCTGCAGAATAAGACGCTGTGGTCGTCATACACCGAAATCATCGATGTGAAACAGTGCTACCCGAACACGGCCATTGTGGGGCTGCAGGTGGATGCGGAGCAGTTCGGCGGCCAGCAGATGACGGTGAACTACCATATCCGCGGTCGCATCATCCAGGTGCCGTCAAACTATGACCCGGAAAAACGCACGTACAGTGGTATCTGGGACGGCAGTCTGAAACCGGCATACAGCAACAACCCGGCCTGGTGCCTGTGGGACATGCTGACTCACCCGCGCTACGGCATGGGAAAACGTCTGGGGGCGGCGGATGTGGACAAGTGGGCGCTGTATGCCATCGGGCAGTACTGCGACCAGACGGTCCCGGATGGTTTCGGGGGGACCGAGCCGCGGATGACCTTTAATGCGTACCTGGCACAACAGCGTAAGGCGTGGGACGTTCTCAGTGATTTCTGCTCTGCGATGCGCTGTATGCCGGTATGGAACGGTCAGACGCTGACGTTCGTTCAGGACCGCCCGTCGGATGTGGTGTGGCCGTACACCAACAGCGATGTGGTGGTGGATGATAACGGCGTGGGATTCCGCTACAGCTTCAGTGCCCTGAAGGACCGGCACACGGCGGTGGAGGTGAATTACACCGACCCGCAGAACGGCTGGCAGACCTCCACGGAACTGGTGGAAGACCCGGAAGCCATACTGCGCTACGGACGCAACCTGCTGAAGATGGATGCGTTTGGCTGTACCTGCCGCGGTCAGGCTCACCGTGCAGGTCTGTGGGTGATAAAGACCGGACTGCTGGAAACGCAGACGGTGGACTTCACGCTCGGGTCACAGGGGCTGCGTCACACACCGGGTGACATTATTGAAATCTGTGATAACGACTATGCCGGGACTATGACCGGCGGACGTGTCCTGTCCATTGATGCTGCCACCCGCACCCTGACGCTGGACCGTGAGGTTACCCTGCCGGAGACAGGTACATCGGCGGTGAACCTGATTAACGGCAGCGGTAAGCCGGTGAGTGTGGACATCACCGCACACCCCGCGCCGGACCGGATACAGGTCAGTACCCTGCCTGATGGTGTGGAGACATACGGGGTGTGGGGACTCTCCCTGCCGTCACTGCGCCGTCGCCTGTTCCGCTGTGTCTCCGTCCGGGAAAACACGGACGGCACCTTTGCCATCACGGCGGTGCAGCACGTACCGGAAAAAGAAGCCATCGTGGATAACGGTGCCCGCTTTGAGCCGCAGTCAGGCTCCCTGAACAGCGTCATCCCACCGGCAGTGCAGCACCTGACGGTGGAGGTGAGCACAGCTGACGGCCAGTATCTGGCACAGGCGAAATGGGACACGCCGCGGGTGGTGAAGGGGGGGCGCTTCAGTCTGCGACTGACCAGCGGAAGCGGAGAAGACAGCCGTCTGGTGACCACCGCTATCACTGCGGATACAGAGCATCGTTTCAGTGGTCTGCCGCTCGGGGAATACACCCTGACAGTCAGGGCAATTAACAGTTATGGCCAGCAGGGCGAACCGGCCACCACCACCTTCCGGATTAACGCGCCAGCAAAACCCGCCACCATTGAACTGACGCCGGGGTATTTTCAGATAACAGCGGTACCGCGTCTTGCGGTGTATGACCCGACGGTACAGTTTGAGTTCTGGTTTTCGGAGGCAAAAATCGCAGACACATCTCAGGTGGAAACCTCTGCCCGTTATCTGGGGACCGGCAGTCAGTGGAGTGTATCCGGCCCGCACATTAAGCCCGGGAAGGATTTCTGGTTTTACGTGCGCAGCGTCAACCTGGTGGGGAAATCTGCTTTTGTGGAGGCCAGTGGACGGGCCAGCAATGATGCAGAAGGGTATCTGGGGCTGTTTCGGGAAAAAATAGGAAAACTGCATCTGGCTCAGGGGCTGTGGGAGCTGATAGACAACAGCCAGCTTGCGGATGAGATGGCGGAGATGAAGACCACCATCACCGAAACCCGCAATGAAATCACACAGACGGTCAGTAAAACGCTGGAGGACCAGAGCGCCACCATACAGCAGATACAGCGCGTGCAGAAGGACACAAATGATGACCTTGCTGCACTTTACATGCTGAAGGTACAGAAAACAAAAAATGGCATACCCTATGTTGCCGGTATTGGAGCGGGGATTGAGGATACTGATGGCCAGCCCCTGAGCAACATACTGCTGCTGGCTGACCGTATTGCGATGATTAACCCGGAGGACGGCAACACCACGCCGTTATTTGTGGCGCAGGGGAATCAGTTGTTCATGAACGATGTGTTCCTGAAGCGGCTGTTTGCGGTGAGTATCACCTCGTCCGGCAATCCCCCGACGTTTTCCCTGACGCCGGAGGGCAGGCTGACCGCAAGAAATGCTGATATCAGCGGTAACGTGAATGCGAACTCCGGGACGCTCAACAACGTCACGATTAACGAGAACTGCCGGGTTCTGGGAAAACTGTCCGCGAACCAGATTGAAGGCGATCTCGTTAAAACAGTGGGTAAGGCTTTTCCGCGGGACTCCCGGGCACCGGAGCGGTGGCCATCAGGGACCGTTACCGTCAGGATTTATGACGATCAGCCTTTTGACCGGCAAATTGTTATTCCGGCGGTGGCATTCAGCGGCGCTAAGCATGAGAGAGAGCATACTGATATTTACTCCTCATGCCGTCTGATAGTGCGGAAAAACGGTGCTGAAATTTATAACCGTACCGCGCTGGATAATACGCTGATTTACAGTGGCGTTATTGATATGCCTGCTGGTCACGGTCACATGACGCTGGAGTTTTCGGTATCAGCATGGCTGGTGAATAACTGGTATCCCACAGCAAGTATCAGCGATTTGCTGGTTGTGGTGATGAAGAAAGCCACCGCAGGCATCAGTATCAGCTGAATTTTATAACCCATATACGGGCGCCAGAAATGGCGCCTTTTTTATTGCAGAAAAGCGAGAGGTAATTATGCGTAAAGTTTGTGCAGCCATTTTGTCCGCAGCCATCTGTCTGTCCGTATCCGGTGCGCCTGCATGGGCGTCTGAACATCAGTCCACACTGAGCGCGGGATATCTTCATGCCCGTACGAACGCTCCCGGCAGCGATAATCTGAACGGGATTAACGTGAAATACCGTTATGAGTTTACGGACGCGCTGGGGCTGATTACGTCCTTCAGTTATGCCAATGCTGAAGATGAGAAAAAAACGCACTACAGCGATACCCGCTGGCATGAAGATTCCGTTCGTAACCGCTGGTTCAGCGTAATGGCGGGGCCGTCTGTGCGCGTGAATGAATGGTTCAGCGCGTATGCGATGGCGGGTGTGGCTTACAGCCGTGTGTCGACTTTCTCCGGGGATTATCTCCGCGTAACTGACAACAAGGGGAAAACGCACGACGTGCTGACCGGAAGTGATGACGGTCGCCACAGCAACACGTCTCTGGCGTGGGGGGCTGGCGTGCAGTTTAACCCGACCGAATCCGTGGCCATTGATATTGCTTATGAAGGTTCCGGCAGTGGCGACTGGCGCACTGACGGTTTCATCGTGGGTGTCGGCTATAAATTCTGATTAGCCAGGTAACACAGTGTCATGACAGCCCGCCGGTTCAGGCGGGCTTTTTTGTGGGGTGAATATGACAGTAAAGATTTCTGGTGTACTGAAAGACGGCACAGGAAAACCGGTACAGAACTGCACAATCCAGCTGAAAGCAAAACGTAACAGTACCACGGTGGTGGTGAACACGCTGGCCTCAGAAAATCCGGATGAAGCCGGGCGTTACAGTATGGACGTTGAGTATGGTCAGTACAGCGTTATTCTGTTGGTGGAGGGATTCCCGCCGTCACATGCCGGGACTATCACCGTGTATGAAGATTCTCAACCCGGTACGCTGAATGATTTTCTCGGTGCCATGACTGAGGATGATGCCCGTCCGGAGGCACTGCGTCGCTTTGAACTGATGGTGGAAGAGGTGGTGCGTAACGCAGAGGAGGCGAAGAAGAATGCCGGAGAGGCGGAGACGTCAGCGAGGAATGCCGGCATATCAGCCAGTCAGGCAGAAGAGAGCGCTGCAAATGCTGACACTTCAGCAGGGGATGCATCGGAGTCAGCCCGGCAGGCGGCAGAAAGTGCAGCCTCAGCAAAGCAGTCAGAGGAGGCGTCCTCGTCCTCGGCCTCTGCGGCCGCTCAAAAAGCCAGTGAGTCATTACAAAGTGCAACAGATGCTGAGTTGTCAAAAAAGACGGCAGAAAGTGCAGCCGGTAATGCAGTCAGGGATGCAACGACCGCAACAGAAAAAGCCCGGGAGTCAGCAGAAAGCGCACAGTCAGCGGAACAAAGCAGGATAGCGGCGGAAGAGGCCGTAAACCGAATCCCCACCGTGGTGGGACCTCCCGGGCCAAAGGGGGAACCGGGGCCCGCGGGTCCTCAGGGGCCGAAGGGAGATAAAGGAGAGCGTGGCGACACCGGCCCGGCAGGGGCAACCGGTGAACGGGGGCCGGCAGGTGATGCTGGTCCGGCAGGCCCGCAGGGGCCGAAAGGCGACAGGGGAGAGACCGGTCTGACGGGAAATGCAGGTCCACAGGGGGCAAAGGGAGATACGGGAGCTGCAGGCCCGGCAGGCGCACAGGGGCCAAAAGGTGACAAAGGCGATCCGGGAGTGGCTGGACCAGCAGGTCCGGCAGGTGCGCCGGGGCCGAAAGGCGATAAAGGTGATCCGGGAGTAGCAGGTCCAGCAGGTCCGGCGGGGCCACAGGGACCGAAGGGAGACATAGGAGCCCCCGGGCAAGGAACAGAACTGCTTACTACTGCCAATACATGGACTCAGGCACAAACTTTTAATGGTGGTATTAATGGCAATTTGACGGTGACCGGAAACGGCTCATTTAACGATATTCAGATCCGTTCGGATAAACGCAACAAGCGAAATCTGGTAAAACTGGATAATGCGTTAGATCGTCTGGAGGCACTTACTGGTTATCTTTACGAGATACAGTACTCTGCCGACGGTTGGCAAACGTCGGTTGGTTTAATTGCTCAGGATGCACAAAAAGCATTGCCTGAACTGGTAACTGAAGACGCAGACGTTATATCTGGTGAAAAACGTCTGCGTCTTAACTACAACGGCATAATTGCATTGTTAGTCGAGGGCTTTAAAACACTTCGTCATGAGATTAAAGAACTCCGGGAGAAGTAAACGACAGCTGTTGTAGTTTCTGGTTTCTACTGAATTTAAATTGTGGGGTGACACTCACCCCACGCATTCAGAAGGGGGAGATGAGATGGGGGTAACATCGGGATGGGTAGGCTCTTCGGCTAAGAGCGAAACAGGTGAGCAGTGGATGGGAGCCGCCGGAACCAAACTGGGACTGAGTAAACCTTTTATGATGAGCCAAATGGTTGGGCGAACTATGGGCTGTAAAATTGCAACTGAGTACTATAAATGGAAATCCTCTGACAAGGTTGATAACTGGGGCGCAGTTGGCGCTGACTGGCCTTTAGAAGAAAAAAGTAAAGGTACAATTACAAACGCCGCAAGCTGCGGATCAGGGAGGCTGGTAGGGGCTGTCGTTACACTTTCTCACTTTTTGACGAACTCTACACCGACAGCTGCTGTTTATTTAGCCGGTGGTAAAGCAGGTAACATCACCGTAAACGTAGGTGGTGCTACACAAACCATGATTTATCAGGGCGTTGTTAGTGGGTTCCAGTATTACTGGTCAGGTTCTGTTAGTTCCGCTTTCGTGGAGGCAATGAAAAAGACGGGAGTACCCCAGGATCTAAAAATTAGTTAAATGGTAAATAAATAATTTTAAAAACTTCACGTTCTACATACCGGAGACGCCGGATATATAGGATATTGTTTTAAGTTGCCAGAGAAATTTTTCCGGACGGATGCTGATAATAATGATGTGCCAATGACGGCAGCATCATGGATGGCACTGAGTGAAGCGACAGAGCAGGCGATGTTTGCGAAGGGAGTGGAGATTAATACACGGCAGTTGCAGATGAAAGCCGAGGTTGAGGCGCTGACAGACCTGAAGGCGATCCGCAGTTATGTTGTCGGATGGCCTGCTGGCTGAATAAAAAAACGGGACCACGACCAGTCCCGGAACCATGAGTTTTAGGGTATTAGTTTGTTATCATAGTTAGCGTGCTAAGTATGCCATGTCAGGTTGATTAGTGAAGTGATGTTGTTCGCATTTTTGCACGGCGGAGAATATTCAGATTTTTGGAAATCCATATTTTTCCCGTGCGCGATTACATGCTTCATTTACGATGCTATTTTCGCCGGACATTGCGAATTCCCTGCATGTGGACGGTTTTTGTAAACAGAGCAATATGCGTTTTCTCCGGGGGGGGTGCCCCTATTAAGTTGTCAAGCATGTTATGACCCCTGCGGGGTATAAAAAGTCCCGTCGCGCATCATGGCGAACAGAACGTCGCAGCGTCGTCTCGCCAGGGCGATAAGCGCCTGATTGTGTCGTTTTCCCTGACTCATTTTGCGGGTGTAGTAAGCC
>NZ_MECT01000013.1:0-13415 GCF_001722145.1 Shigella sp. FC1544 | reverse complement strand
TTTCTGGTGCGTACCGGGCTGAGAGGCGGTGTAAGTGAACTGTAGTTGCCATGTTTTACGGCAATGAGAGCAGAGATAGCGCTGATGTCCGGCAGTGCTTTTGCCGTTACGCACCACGCCTTCAGTAGCGGAGCAGGAAGGACATCTGATGGAAATGGAAGCCACGCAAGCACCTTAAAATCACCATCATACACTAAATCAGTAAGTTGGCAGCATTACCAGAAATTTCATGTTTTAACTCATCATTATCTATAATATTTTTATGTGCATTCTCAATATATTTAGATATTGACAACTTCAAAGGAGACTGTTCGTTAATGAAAGTTTTCTCCTGTTCTTTTTCACTTAATGCTAATTGTCCTTCTTCAGTATCCCACCATTTCTCAGCATATGCAGACACCAATAATTGGGCATATTCGGGTAAGTCACCATTAGATTTTGTTTTTAATTTTATATGATTTTCCCCAATTGCCTCAGCAAAATGCTTCAAAAGGTCTTGCCAACATGGCACACCAAGATAACGACGAGACACACCGGAGCCGACAAATAACACTGGGGATGCTTCGAACTGCTTAAAATGCTCTTCGAGTTTTTTCTTAAAATTCACACGGATACTCTCTTTAAAAGAAATCAAGCCCCTTTATACTGATTACATTAAGATATTGCGGCTTACACCACCAGTAAATTGGTCAATTTTACGTAAGAAATTTAATTATTTAGATTCAATTAATTATTAGATTAACTAATTGACTATCACTCCTGATGTAGCCGAATTGCTGTACCTTTGTTACGATGTAGGGCTCAATCAAGGGTCCACTCCCCTTTTATAAGTAATCATGACTTTAAATTTAGGCTTAGGTGGAGCATTACTGCCGATTAGGTTCAATAAAAAGGCTTACCTTAGTGAAAACTCGGCTATTTGGCACTGCTGACCAATTCCTCGTTTGAATAAGTCAGCAGCTTTCAATTTAGAGGCGAATGTGCGCTTTTAGATAACTCACTCGCCATTACCCCGATTGATCTTCGCATAGTCAAACGGCGTAATCCCCTTCTCCCGGTTCGCATCCAGAAAATCAGCCCACCACTGCAACATCAGCTTGCGCTCATCCAGATGTTCCGCTTTATGGATATACGCCGCCCTCACCGAATTGCGTTCCATATGGCTCATCTGCCTTTCCACCGCATCCTTCGACCATAACCCTGACTCAATCAATGAGCTACAGGCCATAGTGCGGAAGCCGTGGCCGCAAACCTCAACCTTGGTGTCATAGCCCATCACCCGCAATGCACTGTTCACCGTGTTTTCACTCATGGGCTTACTCGGATCGTGATCGCCAATAAAAATCAGCTCATGTTCGCCACAGAACTGTTTTATCTGCTTCAGGATCGCTAGCGCCTGCTTTGAAAGCGGCACCAGATGAGGTGTACGCATCTTTGCTCCTCGCTGAGAATGTTTCACACCGGGAATAGGTTCTCGCTCAGGCGGGATGGTCCACATTGACGTTTCAAAATCGATTTCTGACCAGCGAGCAAAACGCAGCTCACTGGATCGAATAAAAATAAGCAGGGTAAGTTCGGTTGCCCAGCGGGTTAGTGGCCTGCCGGTGTATTCATCGATTTTCTGGAGTAATTCCGGGATACGCTTTAACTCCAGCGCCGGACGACGCTGTCGATTACTGGAAGCTACCGCCCCCGCCATCTCTTGCGCCGGATTGTAATCAATTAACCCGCTTTGCACTGCATAACGCATGATGGCCGTGGTGCGCTGTTGAAGGCGGGAAGCCACTTCAAGACGTCCGGATTTCTCCACGGCTTTAATAGGAATTAACAGATCGCGGGTGCCCAGTTCAGCAATATTGTGGGAACCAATTGCCGGGAAGATATTGTCCTCCAGGCTCTTTTTTACACGATTAGCATGCTCTTCCGACCATTTTTGGTTGGTTACGAGCCACTCTCTGGCAACCTTCTCGAAAGTAATAATCTCTTTCGCCTGCTCTTCTTTCACAGCACGCTTATGTTCACGAGGATCGATACCAGCAGCTACCAGCTTTCTGGCCTCTTCCCTTTTCTTCCGCGCATCCGCCAGCGAAACATCCGGGTAAACGCCGAACGCCATCAAATGTTGTTTACCGCCAAAACGGAAACGAAATCGCCAATACTTTGAACCGCCAGGTTTTACAAGTAAGGACATGCCGTCGCCGTCAACAAGTGAATACTCTTTCTCCTCAGGTTTCGCAGAGCGAACTTTAGTATCCGTTAGGGCCATAATGGTCTTCCTTCCATTGGTATCTCGTGAGTATACAAGCAATATCGAATCGGCAAATATACTCATTAGTATACTCACAAGCCTGTTGATGTGGGTTGAGTCAGGTTGACTTCAGTTGAGGGGAAAAGCTGGAAAAGCCTTGTGTAGCGCGGATTTCAGGCATAAAAAAAGACCTCAGTTGAGGTCTATTTACATACTTTTGGTGCCGAAGGCCGGACTCGAACCGGCACGTATTTCTACGGTTGATTTTGAATCAACTGCGTCTACCGATTTCGCCACTTCGGCACTGAAGAGGTATGCGGAAAACGTTGTGGATTATACCTGTCGCACGCCACCATGCAAGCGCCAGCTTGCTCGCACCTCGCTAAGTGCTGAAATTTTCAGCATTGCACACAGCGATGTGTAACCTTTGTCACACTCCAGGCACCCCGCCCTGCCATGCTCTACACTTCCCAAACAACACCAGAGAAGGACCAAAAAATGTCGATGATAAAAAGCTATGCCGCAAAAGAAGCGGGCGGCGAACTGGAAGTTTATGAGTACGATCCCGGTGAGCTGAGGCCACAAGATGTTGAAGTGCAGGTGGATTATTGCGGGATCTGCCATTCCGATCTATCGATGATCGACAATGAATGGGGATTTTCACAATATCCGCTGGTTGCCGGGCATGAGGTGATTGGGCGCGTGGTGGCACTCGGGAGCGCCGCGCAGGATAAAGGTTTGCAGGTCGGTCAGCGTGTCGGGATTGGCTGGACGGCGCGTAGCTGTGGTCACTGCGACGCCTGTATTAGCGGTAATCAGATCAACTGCGAGCAAGGTGCGGTGCCGACGATTATGAATCGCGGTGGCTTTGCCGAGAAGTTGCGTGCGGACTGGCAATGGGTGATTCCACTGCCAGAAAATATTGATATCGAGTCCGCCGGGCCGCTGTTGTGCGGCGGTATCACGGTCTTTAAACCACTGTTGATGCACCATATCACTGCTACCAGCCGCGTTGGGGTAATTGGTATTGGCGGGCTGGGGCATATCGCTATAAAACTTCTGCACGCAATGGGATGCGAGGTGACGGCCTTTAGTTCTAATCCGGCGAAAGAGCAGGAAGTACTGGCGATGGGTGCCGATAAAGTGGTGAATAGCCGCGATCCGCAGGCACTGAAAGCCCTGTCGGGGCAGTTTGATCTCATTATCAATACTGTGAACGTCAGCCTCGACTGGCAGCCTTATTTTGAGGCGCTGACCTATGGCGGTAATTTCCATACGGTCGGTGCGGTTCTCACGCCGCTGTCTGTTCCGGCCTTTACGTTAATTGCGGGCGACCACAGCATCTCTGGTTCTGCTACCGGCACGCCTTATGAGCTGCGAAAGCTGATGCGCTTTGCCGCCCGTAGCAAGGTTGCGCCGACCACCGAACTGTTCCCGATGTCGAAAATTAACGATGCCATCAAGCATGTGCGCGACGGTAAGGCGCGTTACCGCGTGGTTCTGAAAGCCGACTTCTGATCCCTTTGCCGGGTGCCTGTCGCCCGGCACTTAAATCTCTTTGGAAGGCGTCTCGCAATCTGCTGAATTTAGCGGTGAAGAGTGCGCAGCCGTTGCCTATACTCCAGGCAGGAAACTGGAGGAAATCTCATGAGCGAACCCCTATTAATTGCCCGCACGCCGGACACAGAACTTTTTTTACTGCCGGGAATGGCTAACCGTCACGGGCTGATTACTGGCGCAACGGGGACGGGTAAAACCGTTACGCTGCAAAAACTGGCAGAGTCATTGTCGGAAATCGGCGTGCCGGTGTTTATGGCTGATGTGAAAGGCGATCTGACCGGTATCGCGCAGGCAGGAACGGCGTCGGAAAAACTGCTCACAAGGCTTAAAAATATCGGCGTCAATGACTGGCAACCGCATGCTAATCCGGTGGTGGTGTGGGATATCTTTGGCGAGAAAGGCCATCCGGTGCGGGCGACGGTTTCAGACCTGGGGCCGCTGTTGCTGGCGCGGCTGTTGAATCTCAACGATGTGCAATCTGGCGTGCTGAATATCATCTTCCGTATTGCTGACGATCAGGGATTGTTGCTGCTCGACTTTAAAGATCTGCGGGCGATTACCCAGTACATCGGCGATAACGCCAAATCTTTCCAGAATCAGTACGGTAATATCAGTAGCGCATCGGTTGGTGCCATCCAGCGCGGTTTACTGTCGCTGGAAAAGCAAGGTGCGGCGCATTTCTTTGGCGAGCCGATGCTGGATATCAAAGACTGGATGCGCACCGATACCAACGGTAAAGGCGTTATCAATATCCTCAGCGCCGAGAAGCTTTATCAGATGCCGAAACTGTACGCCGCCAGCCTGCTGTGGATGCTTTCAGAGTTGTATGAACAATTGCCGGAAGCGGGCGATCTGGAGAAACCAAAACTGGTGTTTTTCTTCGACGAGGCACATCTGCTGTTTAACGATGCACCGCAGGTACTGCTGGATAAGATTGAGCAGGTAATAAGGCTTATTCGCTCAAAAGGCGTGGGCGTCTGGTTCGTTTCGCAAAACCCGTCTGATATTCCGGATAATGTGCTCGGGCAGCTCGGTAATCGCGTTCAACACGCTTTGCGGGCTTTTACGCCCAAAGATCAGAAAGCGGTAAAAGCTGCGGCGCAAACCATGCGGGCCAATCCGGCGTTTGATACCGAAAAGGCAATCCAGGAACTGGGGACCGGCGAGGCGTTAATCTCGTTTCTCGATGCAAAAGGAAGTCCTTCTGTGGTGGAACGGGCGATGGTGATTGCGCCTTGTTCGCGGATGGGACCGGTGACGGAAGATGAGCGCAATGGCTTGATTAACCACTCCCCGGTGTATGGCAAGTACGAGGATGACGTGGACCGGGAATCCGCCTATGAGATGTTGCAAAAAGGCTTTCAGGCCAGTACCAAGCAGCAAAATAATCCTCCCGCGAAAGGGAAAGCGGTGGCGGTGGATGACGGTATTCTTGGTGGATTGAAGGATATTTTGTTTGGCACTACCGGACCACGCGGCGGGAAGAAAGATGGTGTGGTGCAAACAATGGCGAAAAGCGCCGCCCGCCAGGTGACGAATCAGATTGTACGTGGGATGTTGGGGAGTTTGCTGGGGGGAAGAAGAAGGTAAGTCAGGCGCGATTTGTCTTTGCCTGATGCGACGCTGGCGCGTCTTATCATGCCTACACCACTGCAATATATTGGATTTTCATGATTTTTCAGGCATGAACGAAGCACACTTTGCTAACAATAATAAAGGGAGCTTTCGCTCCCTTTATTCGTTCATTCGGTTACGATTTTCTCATTAACAGCCACAGGCTGATTAAGAAGAAGCTGGCGCTTGGCAACAGTGCGCCGATGATCGGCGGGATGCCATAAACCAACGTCAGCGGGCCGAAGATCTGGTCCAGTACGTAGAAGACAAAACCGAAGCTGATACCGGTGACCACACGCACGCCCATCGGTACGCTACGCAGTGGGCCAAAGATGAACGACAGCGCCATCAGCATCATCACCGCCACGGATAGCGGCTGGAAGATTTTGCTCCACATATTGAGCTGATAACGTCCGGCATCCTGACCGCTCGACTTCAGATACTTCACGTAGTTGTGCAAACCGCTGATTGAGAGTGCATCCGGGTCCAGCGCCACCACGCCTAGTTTGTCCGGCGTGAGGTTGGTTTTCCAGGTGCCGCTCACCGTCTGCGAACCGGTGATCTGTTTCGGATTGGTCAGATCAGATTCATCAACCTGCGACAGACGCCAGACTTTATGTTCCGGGTCAAACTTCGCAGTAGCGGCATAGCGTACGGATTGCAGACGACGATTCTCGTTAAAGGCATAAATACTGATGCCACCTAACTCTTCGTCACCTTTAACCCGCTCAATGTAAACGAAGTTGTTGCCATCTTTCGCCCATAAGCCTTGCTGGGTAGAGAGCAACGAGCCGCCGTACATCGCCTGCGCACGGTAGTTACGCGCCATCTGCTCGCCCTGCGGCGCGACCCATTCACCAATCGCCATCGTCAGCAAGACCAGCGGAATGGCGGTTTTCATCACCGACAGCGCAACCTGCATACGGGTGAAACCAGAAGCCTGCATCACCACCAGTTCGCTGCGCTGCGCCAGCATCCCAAGACCAAGCAACGCCCCAAGCAGAGCCGCCATCGGGAAGAATGTTTGCACATCTTTCGGCACGCTCAGCAAGGTATACATTCCTGCGCCTAACGCGTCGTAACTCCCCTGCCCGGCTTTTTTCATCTGATCGACAAATTTGATAATGCCCGACAGCGACACCAGCATGAACAGCGTCATCATGATGGTGGTGAAAATAGTTTTACCGATATAGCGGTCAAGTACGCCAAAAGGTTGCATCACACCGCTCCTTTACGCGAAAAACTGGCGCGCAGGCGGCGGACCGGCACGGTGTCCCAAAGGTTGAGAACAATCGCCAAAGCCAGATAAATCAGGTTAACGGTCCACATCCACAGCGTCGGGTCCAGCTTACCTTTACCGCCGTTCGATTTCAGGGAGGTCTGGATCAGGAAGAAAAGTAGATACAGCAGCATGGCTGGCAGCATCGATAGTACGCGTCCCTGACGCGGGTTAACCACGCTCAGCGGTACGACCATAAGTGCCATCATAAACACGGTGAATACCAACGTGATACGCCAGTTCAGTTCTGCGCGGGCACGATCGGTGTCAGTGTTCCACAATGTACGCATGTCCATCTGGTCGGTATCGTTCGGGTCGAGCGCTACCGCCTGGTGACCAATGATCGCCTGATAATCCTGGAAGTCCGTAATGCGGAAATCACGTAACAGTGCAGTGCCTTCGAAGCGCGTTCCCTGGTTGAGAGTGACGACCTGGGAGCCGTCGCGCAGCTGGGTTAAATGTCCGGAATCGGCCACCACCACAGAAGGACGTGCATTACCTTTTGGTCGAATTTGCGCGAGGAACACATCTTTGAAATCGCTGCCGTCAACGCTTTCGATGAACAGCACCGAGCTGCCATTAGTCGCTTGCTGGAATTGCCCTTGCGCCAGCGCCGCCATGCCAGGGTTCGCTTTCGCTTCTGCTAACACTTCATCCTGATGACGCGATGACCACGGTCCCGCCCACATCACGTTAACCGCCGCGACGATTGCAGTGAATACCGCAAGGATCATTGCCGCTTTCACCAGAACCGCTTTGCTCAGGCCGCAGGCATGCATTACCGTAATTTCACTTTCGGTATACAGTTTGCCCAGCGTCATCAGCAGCCCGAGGAACAGGCTTAATGGCAGGATAAGCTGCGCCATTTCCGGCACGCCCAACCCGAGAAGGGAGAGCACCAGATTCGCCGGAATATCGCCGTCAACCGCTGCGCCGAGGATCCTCACTAACTTTTGACAGAAGAAGATCAAAAGCAAGATGAAGAGTATCGCCAGCTGGCTTTTGAGCGTCTCCCGCACCAGATATCTTATGATTATCACTTTAAATACGCCCGTAAAAACTCGTCTTTTGCAGGATTTTAGCTTGTTTCATGGCTTAAACGTCATTTATTCTCTTGAGTCGTCGAAATCGTCGCTAAGATAATTATACTCAACGGATTCACCTCTCAGATTTTGTTCTGACGTGCCAATGCCGTAATAACGTTAAGATTAACACGAAGTCATCGCAACAGCGGACATGAGTTACGAAAGCTTGCAATTCTATCTGTAGCCACCGCCGTTGTCTTTAAGATTCAGGAGCGTAGTGCATGGAGTTTAGTGTAAAAAGCGGTAGCCCGGAGAAACAGCGGAGTGCCTGCATCGTCGTGGGCGTCTTCGAACCACGTCGCCTTTCTCCGATTGCAGAACAGCTCGATAAAATCAGCGATGGGTACATCAGCGCCCTGCTACGTCGGGGCGAACTGGAAGGAAAACCGGGGCAGACATTGTTGCTGCACCATGTTCCGAATGTACTTTCCGAGCGAATTCTCCTTATTGGTTGCGGCAAAGAACGTGAGCTGGATGAGCGTCAGTACAAGCAGGTTATTCAGAAAACCATTAATACGCTGAATGATACTGGCTCAATGGAAGCGGTCTGCTTTCTGACTGAACTGCACGTTAAAGGCCGTAACAACTACTGGAAAGTGCGTCAGGCTGTCGAGACGGCAAAAGAGACGCTCTACAGTTTCGATCAGCTGAAAACGAACAAGAGCGAACCGCGTCGTCCGCTGCGTAAAATGGTGTTCAACGTGCCGACCCGCCGTGAACTGACCAGCGGTGAGCGCGCGATCCTGCACGGTCTGGCGATTGCCGCCGGGATTAAAGCAGCAAAAGATCTCGGCAATATGCCGCCGAATATCTGTAACGCCGCTTACCTCGCTTCACAAGCGCGCCAGCTGGCTGACAGCTACAGCAAGAATGTCATCACCCGCGTTATCGGCGAACAGCAGATGAAAGAGCTGGGGATGCATTCCTATCTGGCGGTCGGTCAGGGTTCGCAAAACGAATCGCTGATGTCGGTGATTGAGTACAAAGGCAACGCGTCGGAAGATGCACGCCCAATCGTGCTGGTGGGTAAAGGTTTAACCTTCGACTCCGGCGGTATCTCGATCAAGCCTTCAGAAGGCATGGATGAGATGAAGTACGATATGTGCGGTGCGGCAGCGGTTTACGGCGTGATGCGGATGGTCGCGGAGCTACAACTGCCGATTAACGTTATCGGCGTGTTGGCAGGCTGCGAAAACATGCCTGGCGGACGAGCCTATCGTCCGGGCGATGTGTTAACCACCATGTCCGGTCAAACTGTTGAAGTGCTGAATACCGACGCTGAAGGCCGCCTGGTACTGTGCGACGTGTTAACTTACGTTGAGCGTTTTGAGCCGGAAGCGGTGATTGACGTGGCGACGCTGACCGGTGCCTGCGTGATCGCGCTGGGTCATCACATTACCGGTCTGATGGCGAACCATAATCCGCTGGCCCATGAACTGATTGCCGCGTCTGAACAATCCGGTGACCGCGCATGGCGCTTACCGCTGGGTGACGAGTATCAGGAACAGCTGGAGTCCAATTTTGCCGATATGGCGAACATTGGCGGTCGTCCTGGTGGGGCGATTACCGCAGGTTGCTTCCTGTCGCGCTTTACCCGTAAGTACAACTGGGCGCACCTGGATATCGCCGGAACCGCCTGGCGTTCTGGTAAAGCAAAAGGCGCCACCGGTCGTCCGGTGGCGTTGCTGGCACAGTTCCTGTTAAACCGCGCTGGGTTTAACGGCGAAGAGTAATTGCGTCAGGCAAGGCTGTTATTGCCGGATGCGGCGTGAACGCCTTATCCGACCTACACAGCACTGAACTCGTAGGCCTGATAAGACACAACAGCGTCGCATCAGGCGCTGCGGTGTATACCTGATGCGTATTTAAATCCACCACAAGAAGCCCCATATATGAAAAACGCGACGTTCTACCTTCTGGACAATGACACCACCGTCGATGGCTTAAGCGCCGTTGAGCAACTGGTGTGTGAAATTGCCGCAGAACGTTGGCGCAGCGGTAAGCGCGTGCTCATCGCCTGTGAAGATGAAAAGCAGGCTTACCGGCTGGATGAAGCCCTGTGGGCGCGTCCGGCAGAAAGCTTTGTTCCGCATAATTTAGCGGGAGAAGGACCGCGCGGCGGTGCGCCGGTGGAGATCGCCTGGCCGCAAAAACGCAGCAGCAGCCCGCGCGATATATTGATTAGTCTGCGAACAAGCTTTGCAGATTTTGCCACCGCTTTCACAGAAGTGGTAGACTTCGTTCCTTATGAAGATTCTCTGAAACAACTGGCGCGCGAACGCTATAAAGCCTACCGCGTGGCTGGTTTCAACCTGAATACGGCAACCTGGAAATAATGGAAAAGACATATAACCCACAAGATATCGAACAGCCGCTTTACGAGCACTGGGAAAAGCAGGGCTACTTTAAGCCTAATGGCGATGAAAGCCAGGAAAGTTTCTGCATCATGATCCCGCCGCCGAACGTCACCGGCAGTTTGCATATGGGTCACGCCTTCCAGCAAACCATCATGGATACCATGATCCGCTATCAGCGCATGCAGGGCAAAAACACCCTGTGGCAGGTCGGTACTGACCACGCCGGGATCGCTACCCAGATGGTCGTTGAGCGCAAGATTGCCGCAGAAGAAGGTAAAACCCGTCACGACTACGGCCGCGAAGCTTTCATCGACAAAATTTGGGAATGGAAAGCGGAATCCGGCGGCACGATTACCCGTCAGATGCGCCGTCTCGGCAACTCCGTCGACTGGGAGCGTGAACGCTTCACGATGGACGAAGGCCTGTCCAATGCGGTGAAAGAAGTTTTCGTTCGTCTGTATAAAGAAGACCTGATTTACCGTGGCAAACGCCTGGTAAACTGGGATCCGAAACTGCGCACCGCTATCTCTGACCTGGAAGTGGAAAACCGCGAATCGAAAGGTTCGATGTGGCACATCCGCTATCCGCTGGCTGACGGCGCGAAAACCGCAGACGGTAAAGATTATCTGGTGGTTGCGACTACCCGTCCGGAAACCCTGTTGGGCGATACCGGCGTGGCCGTTAACCCGGAAGATCCGCGTTACAAAGACCTGATTGGCAAATATGTCATTCTACCGCTGGTTAACCGTCGTATTCCGATCGTTGGCGACGAACACGCCGACATGGAAAAAGGCACCGGCTGCGTGAAAATCACTCCGGCGCACGACTTTAACGACTATGAAGTGGGTAAACGTCACGCGCTGCCGATGATCAACATCCTGACCTTTGACGGCGATATCCGTGAAAGCGCCCAGGTGTTCGATACCAAAGGTAACGAATCTGACGTTTATTCCAGCGAAATCCCGGCAGAGTTCCAGAAACTGGAGCGTTTTGCTGCACGTAAAGCAGTCGTTGCTGCGGTTGACGCGCTCGGCCTGCTGGAAGAAATTAAACCGCACGACCTGACCGTGCCTTACGGCGACCGTGGCGGCGTAGTTATCGAACCGATGCTCACCGACCAGTGGTACGTGCGTGCCGATGTACTGGCGAAACCGGCGGTTGAGGCGGTTGAGAACGGCGACATTCAGTTCGTACCGAAGCAGTACGAAAACATGTACTTCTCCTGGATGCGCGATATTCAGGACTGGTGTATCTCTCGTCAGCTGTGGTGGGGTCACCGTATCCCTGCATGGTACGACGAAGCAGGTAACGTTTATGTTGGCCGCAACGAAGAAGAAGTGCGCAAGGAAAATAACCTCGGTGCCGACGTTGCCCTGCGTCAGGACGAAGACGTTCTCGACACCTGGTTCTCTTCTGCGCTGTGGACCTTCTCTACCCTAGGCTGGCCGGAAAACACCGACGCACTGCGCCAGTTCCACCCAACCAGCGTGATGGTATCTGGTTTCGACATCATTTTCTTCTGGATTGCCCGCATGATCATGATGACCATGCACTTCATCAAAGATGAAAATGGCAAACCGCAGGTGCCGTTCCACACCGTTTACATGACCGGCCTGATTCGTGACGACGAAGGCCAGAAGATGTCCAAATCCAAGGGTAACGTTATTGACCCGCTGGATATGGTTGACGGTATTTCGCTGCCGGAACTGCTGGAGAAACGTACCGGCAATATGATGCAGCCGCAGCTGGCGGACAAAATCCGTAAGCGCACCGAGAAACAGTTCCCGAACGGCATTGAGCCGCACGGCACCGATGCCCTGCGCTTCACCCTGGCGGCGCTGGCTTCTACCGGTCGTGACATCAACTGGGATATGAAACGCCTGGAAGGCTACCGTAACTTCTGTAACAAGCTGTGGAACGCCAGCCGCTTTGTGCTGATGAACACGGAAGGTCAGGATTGCGGCTTCAACGGTGGTGAAATGACGCTGTCGCTGGCGGACCGCTGGATTCTGGCAGAGTTCAATCAGACCATCAAAGCGTACCGCGAAGCGCTGGACAGCTTCCGCTTCGATATCGCTGCAGGCATTCTGTATGAGTTCACCTGGAACCAGTTCTGCGACTGGTATCTGGAGCTGACTAAGCCGGTAATGAACGGTGGAACCGAAGCCGAACTGCGCGGTACTCGCCATACGCTGGTGACTGTACTGGAAGGTCTGCTGCGCCTCGCGCATCCGATCATTCCGTTCATCACCGAAACCATCTGGCAGCGTGTGAAAGTACTTTGCGGTATCACTGCCGACACCATCATGCTGCAGCCGTTCCCGCAGTACGATGCATCTCAGGTTGATGAAGCCGCACTGGCTGACACCGAGTGGCTGAAACAGGCGATCGTTGCGGTACGTAACATCCGTGCAGAAATGAACATCGCGCCGGGCAAACCGCTGGAGCTGCTGCTGCGTGGTTGCAGCGCGGATGCAGAACGTCGCGTAAATGAAAACCGTGGCTTCCTGCAAACCCTGGCGCGTCTGGAAAGCATCACCGTGCTGCCTGCCGATGACAAAGGTCCGGTTTCCGTTACGAAGATCATCGACGGCGCAGAGCTGCTGATCCCGATGGCTGGCCTCATCAACAAAGAAGATGAGCTGGCGCGTCTGGCGAAAGAAGTGGCGAAGATCGAAGGCGAAATCAGCCGTATCGAGAACAAGCTGGCGAATGAAGGCTTTGTCGCCCGCGCACCGGAAGCGATCATCGCGAAAGAGCGTGAGAAGCTGGAAGGCTATGCAGAAGCGAAAGCGAAGCTGATTGAACAGCAGGCTGTTATCGCCGCGCTGTAATCAAAACACAGTGATGAAAACGAAGGCCGAGCATGCTCCGGCCTTTTTTATCTCTTACAGAAATGGTAAAGAAGGCATAATTCCCCGTGAAATACTGGCTAAGAAGCCTTTATCTGGTTGTTCGGTAATGACTCCAACTTACTGATAGTGTTTTATGTTCAGATAATGCCCGATGACCTTGTCATGCAGCTCCACCGATTTTGAGAACGACAGTGACTTCCGTCCCAGCCTTGCCAGATGTTGTCTCAGATTCAGATTATGTCGCTCAATGCGCTGAGTGTAACGCTTGCTGATAACGTGCAGCTTTCCCTTCAGGCGTGATTCATACAGCGGCCAGCCATCCGTCATCCATACCACGACCTCAAAGGCCGACAGCAGGCTCAGAAGACGCTCCAGTGTGGCCAGAGTGCGTTCACCGAAGACGTGCGCCACAACCGT
>NZ_MECT01000012.1:0-13417 GCF_001722145.1 Shigella sp. FC1544 | reverse complement strand
TTTCTGGTGCGTACCGGGCTGAGAGGCGGTGTAAGTGAACTGTAGTTGCCATGTTTTACGGCAATGAGAGCAGAGATAGCGCTGATGTCCGGCAGTGCTTTTGCCGTTACGCACCACGCCTTCAGTAGCGGAGCAGGAAGGACATCTGATGGAAATGGAAGCCACGCAAGCACCTTAAAATCACCATCATACACTAAATCAGTAAGTTGGCAGCATTACCGGACATTAAAACCTAATAACTGCCTTTTCGCATAGATGGTATAAATACCTTTTCGACTGACGCGATCACTCAAGCCGTAATGGTGAATACGGGCAATGCGCTGCACCCTACCTTCAAACTGTACGCTGGCAGAATCGGCGCTGGCTGCAGTTTTCAGGTATTTTGTGGTGCGCAGCTTTGTAAACATCTGACGTTTGATGCGCCCCTTTTTGCTGCGTGCTGTTACCCTGCGCGGCTCATAACTGCTGCCATCTGGATTGCGCTGCATCCTGATATTCTGCTGCTGTGTCCGGCGCAGTTCCTGCGCCAGCTGGCGCATCATGCGGCTTCTTGCGGCTGGCTCCAGATTCGCCAATAATGCACTCAGCCAGTCGTCCACCTTCTGCAATTCAGCCACGTTTCACCGTCCACATTTCTTCAGGTTCATCAGGTTCCGCTACCGCTTCAACGTTCGACACACTGCCGTCAGTGCTGACCAGCACACGCTCCGTCAGTTGCAGGTTAAGGCTGATATCACAGACATCGTTGCGCAGAATATCCACCTCAAAGGTGAATAGCTTTTCCCGTAACGCCGGGTTATTGATCGCATCGGGCTGGTTATCCCGCAGCCACAGCAAAACCGGGGCCATCAGCAGATTCTGGTCGCCGCTGAAATCTTCAATCACCACGTTCAGGGTGTAGCGGTACTCCCATGACATGGAGCTAGCCCCGGAGGCAACCAGCGAACCGTTATCCACAAACAGATGCAGTTTGTCCGGGTTATTACGGACATAAGGCACTGCTTTATTGAGGGCGTGGCGCAGGGATTGTGGTTTGTTCACTATTTCGCTCCTGACACGCAATAATCATGTCCACTTTGTCTGCACAGACCGCCCAGGCGGCCTCCGTTTCATCCAGCAACGCATTCAGATCACCGTTAGTGCGCGGCGCTGCCTGCTCCAGCCGACACGGCGTCACTCGCGGACAACCACTGACGGTAAGCTGCACCTCCGGTGAGTGCCGGACGTTCCCGCAGCCGGATAATGTCAGCAGGCAAAGGAGTATCAGCCCAGCGACGTAAATCCTCGTTCTCACGTTTCAGTTCCTCAATCCGGCGTTGTCGTTGTCTCAGCAGTACACTGGTCTGTTCTGCTTCGGCATAGAGCCGCGCCTGCTCCCGGTTATTGGTTTCAGTCAGAATGGACAGGCTGATAAGCTGGCTGTTGCTCTTTGCCAGTGCCTGGCTTTTGCTCTGCAGCTCGTCTGCCTGCGTGCTGATGGTCTGGCTGGCATCAGCCAGCCGCCACGTCTGCCAGCCCAGCGCCGCCAATAATAACGCCAGCACAACCAGCAGCAACCGGTTCATGCGGCTACCTGTTGCGCCATCTGATTACGGGTGATCCAGAAGGCAATAACGGTCAGCAGATAAAAGACCAGGGTAATGGCCCACCCCGTCCAGGCGAGACTGACGACAATCAGCAATCGTATCACCCAGCTGATAAATACGTTTTCTTTTCGGGTAATTGTCTTCAGTAAAGATGCCCTCAACTCCTGCCAGAGCGGGCCATTCTTAATTAACGAAGCCAGTGCTACCGGAATTACCGCCCATGTCAGTAAACAGGCTACCCAAACGCCGGACGCTGCCAGTACCGGAAAAATCCCCTGCGGATACACTATTGCTGCGATTAACAGCGCCATCCATAACATCAGAAACAGCCCGCTGATTAATTTCTTTTTCATTTCAGTTTGCTCCCTGTAAACACCAGGCCATCTCCCGCGCACGGCGGTTATCCAGCCCCTGATTAAAAACACCTTTCACATAAACCCAGCGCGGCAACTGTCGGCACGCATCCGCCCAGCGCCGCTGATTGAGCAATTTCACCAGCGTGGAACTGCAGGCATTGCCCGTACCCACGTTGAAGGCAAACGACACCGCAGCGTCATACACCTTCTGCGGCGGCTGTTGCTTCACACACCTTTCAAGCGCCCGCTCCACACGCAGCACGTTGGAGATCAGCCCTTCTGCTGCCTGTCGCTCCGTAATGGTTTTGCCGGGAATGACGCCCGACGTATTACCAATACCGTCGGTCCAGACACCCGCGCTGCACTGATACGGCTGCAGACGACAACCTTCGTAATCGGCAATCAGTTTCAGTCCCTCCACGGAGGTGTGAAGCTGCTGAAAACCCGGCAGCGTGGCAGCAATAGCCAGCACGGCCCCGACAAGGCAGCGTTTAACGATTGATGGATTCATAGTCCTCCCGCGAGATCTGCCCGTCGCGCAGAAGCTGGTAGGCTTTGTGTTTGTAGTACCAGTTGATAGCCAGCATCAGCACACCAATCATCAGGCCGCCCAGCGTTGAGGCATCCTTGATGGACAAATCGCCCAGCCAGGCCAGCACGACGGCGATGCAATACGTGATAAAGGCGCTGATTCGCTCAAGCGTCATAATTCAGTCCCATAGCTGGACGGTCTGCACGGTGGTGGTGGTCGGAATGTCCGGCAGCTCCACCTGCAGCCCGTGAGGTACAAAGGGGCCGTATTCGGCAAGCCCCGGATTTGCCTTCAGTACCTGCTCCGTGACACCCTGCGTGCGCCCGTAATGACGCCAGCAAAGCGCGTCCACCGTGTCATACTGATGCGCACGCACTTTCATCAGATAAGCTCCACTGTGCAGTGCGGCGCGTCCTGCACCCGGCTGATGGCCCAGCGGGCGTCACGCCACAAATCACCGCTTGCTTCCGCCAGTTCTTCGCCCCGCTTCGCACCGGATGCCGTGGCGTCATAGTCCTGGAAACGTTCGTTGAGCATGGCGCGAGCCCAGCAGTAAACCGCGTTGAAATAGTGCTGAATGCGCTCACTTTTCCCGTCCAGCTGTTCCGACGCATACCCCAGCATCTGCTGCGTCTGCGAAATTCATACAGCTCTGCGTTAACCTCCGAAATTGCCGACAGTGCAACCTACTTTAAACGCGGCTGCGTCACCGTGCCGTCAGTGCGCATGACACTGCGAAACTCCGACAGGTCCACATCAGGCCAGAACGGCGTATTTCTAATGATTTCCGCCTGTTCCGGTGCCTGTTCTGGCGCAACAAACTTCATGCTGCTTTCTCCTGAAATAAAGGGCGGTGGACGGGGTTTTGATGTGGCTGTGCCTTTCGCCACCCCGTGCCGCCCGTGCGCGGGGGCACGTTCTGTCAGCGGCTGTCATTGCGCAGTCTGCGCTCCAGCTGCTGTTTGTCTTTTTTCACGCCACAGCGGGGATCGAGCTGTAACGCATGGTTGAGATGATTAAGGGCGGAAGCCGGATTGCTTTCACTCAGGACCGCGCCAATCGCTTTATGCAGACGTGCCCGTGACTGGTCCGGCATATCCAGACCGTCTGTCAGCTCCAGCGTCTGCAGCAACAGATCGGCATCAAAGCCGGTGGCGGCAAGCATTGCGCTCTGCGCTGCATCTGCCATTTCCTCTGTCAGCACGGTCTGCACGTTGCGGTTGCCCAGCGGCATCACCCATCCATGACGCAGGGCATGACGCCAGATCTCCAGCGCCCCGGCATAATCTCCGGCATCAATGCGCCACAACATCACGTACATCAGCACGTCATCCTGTTGAGCGCCTCCGGCAGCCAGGACACCCTCCGCCCAGGCGGCGTACTTCGGCAGCAGCTCCACTTTGATTTCCGCTTTTTTGACCGTGGACTGAACGCCCTTGAGACGGCGGCGGTCTTCCGCCAGTTGCAGCAGCATCAGGTCATAGCCCGATGCGTGGCGAACACTGCCACCCTCACGGGCGGCCTGTTCAGCCTGAACGCGCAGGCGATGCTGCCGTGCGGGACTCAGGCTCATGGATTACGCTCCGGTTTCGGCTGCGGCGGCGCTGAAATCACTAATCTGGATGTTTTCCACCAGTGCGGCGCAGCGGTAGTCCTCAACCACATAGGCTTCGTTAACGGATTCAAAGTTTTCAATCCGGTCACGTTTCGGGTTGTCGATAACTGAACGGCGGCGGGTGTCTTCCTGCCAGTAGATGGACAGGTTATCCAGACGGGTGATCAGCAGCGCATTCGGCGGGAAGAACGGCGCACGCACGGCCTGCAGGCCACCCATGCGTTTCTGACTGATGATCATATCGGCAGCCAGTTTTTCACTGTTTTCCTGCTCTTTGTTGACCAGCGGGAAATACTTGTCAGACAGCAGTTCACGACCGCAAATCACCACCAGATCGTCATCGTCCTGGTAGACCACGTCGATAAGCTCATTGACGGCATCCATCACCACGGCGTCCAGGTTGGCATATTCGCCACCTTTCCCGACTTTCACTGCGCCCGGTGTGGTTTCACCGCCCGTGGTGGTGCTGCCCATGACGTGATCCGGTGCATCCTCACGGATTTTCTGCAGCCAGCCTTTATTCACATCCTGCAGCAGCGGGTTTTCGCTACGGTTGGAGGTTTTCGCACGCTTCACGCCATTAAAGCCGATCATGATGCGGTCCAGTGCCTGACGTTTCACGATGGCGTCACGGATACGCACCTGAAAATCCTGAAACTTCGCCCACAGGTCCAGCTTCGCGTAGGTCAGCACCGTGTCAAAGTTGGTCTGCTCGCATTTATATTCCACATCGACCATCAGCGTCGGATCGACAGGTTCACGCTCTTTCGCAGTGGTATCAGTGGTTCCGGCAATGGTGCTGCCAACTCCCAACCCCAGCAGCTGACCGGACTGCTCAGTCACTGGCGTGACGTTAATCAGAGTCAGGAAAGCGGCGGACTGCTGGATCTGGTCTTCCAGCGTCTGCTGCACGGACGGCTCTACGGTGAACTTGCTGGACAGTTCTTCAACTGCCACACCGTTCAGACGCGCCAGTTGCTGCAGGTAAGCGTTAAAAGCAAAGCGGGTATTCTTCTTCATCAGGTTTTGTGCTCCATCAGCAATTGGTCAGAGTGTCAGCGGGGGCGTTACCGCCTGTTGCACGCTGGCGGTAGTCCTGGCGGCTGTCTTCATGACTCAGCTTGTCCACCAGTTCGTTAAAGGCGGTTTGCTGTGCCTGCAGGGCAGTCTCCAGCTCAGACAGGCGTTCTTCCTGCTCAGACAGGCGTTCTTCCTGCTCAGACAGGGATTTTTCGGTGCGTGCGCTCAGGTTCTGCTGCTCAGTGGCGACCAGCTCCACGGCCTTATGCACATCAGAGAACCGGGCGTCATCGGACTGCTCTTTTTTGGTAAACAGCGCCGTGACGCGGGCAAACAGGGACGGTTTGTCGTCCTGGACTTCTTCCAGTTCGATCACCGTTTCCTCTGCGGCGGTAAAGAGATTGGCGGGATTCTGCTTGCGGTTTGCCAGCGGGTTATGGGCTGCACTGGCGCTGAATGTCAGCATTTCAGTGCCCAGACTGGCAGGGTCATCAGTGGCAGCCAGGCCGACCAGGTAGGCTTTGCCCGTATCAGCGAACTTCGGGCTGACTTCCATAGAGGTGAATAATTTCTGGCCTTTTTTCACCAGTTCCACCAGGGACTCCGTTGGCTCAACGTCAGCATACAGCGCCATCTTGCCTGCCAGCGGACCTTCCGTGATTTCTTCAGCAAACAGCGCCGTCACCTTGCCGTAGCGGTTAAAGGTGCTGTCCGGCAGATAAGACTTGATGTGCTCAAGGTTAATCAGCGCGGTATACACCGCCGGGTTATAGCTGGCTGCCATCTGTTCCAGCCATTCACGCTGGATTTCGCGTCCGTCGGTGGTGGCACCTTCCACCCCGATGCGAAAACGCTTTGCTTTCACTGTCATGAGCCGTGCTCCGTTAGAAAAAACTTACTGGAGCCTTATGGTTGCGGTGATAGGGGCAGTGAAACAATGCGCGGTATTTGTACCGACAACCACACAAACCGCAGGCGGGGAAAGCCTTCATTCAAGGCTGTAGGTTTGTGCCATGAACACCACACTGACACCCGCAGATCTCAATCCCCGTCGGCAGGCCATGCTGCTGTACTTTCAGGGATACCGCGTAGCCCGCATTGCTGAAATGCTGGGCGAGAAAGTTGCAACCGTTTACAGCTGGAAAAAACGCGACAAGTGGGGTGACTATGGGCCTCTGGATCAGATGCAGCTCACCACCGCCGCACGCTACTGCCAGCTCATCATGAAGGAGCACAAAGAAGGGAAAGATTTCAAAGATATTGACCTGCTGGCGCGCCAGTCTGAGCGCCACGCGCGGATCGGCAAGTTTAACAATGGCGGCAACGAAGCCGACTTAAACCCTAACGTCGCCAACCGCAACAAAGGCCCACGCCGTCAGCCTGAAAAGAATGTTTTCACCGATGACCAGATTGAGAAGCTGGAAAAAAATTTCCATTCCTCCATGTTCAACTACCAGCGCCACTGGTGGGAAGCCGGAAAAACCAACCGCATCCGCAACCTGCTGAAGTCACGCCAGATCGGCGCGACCTTCTATTTTGCCCGTGAAGCCCTGATTGACGCCCTGCTTACCGGACGTAACCAGATTTTCCTTTCTGCCAGTAAGGCACAGGCCCACGTCTTCAAACAGTACATCATCGACTTTGCCAAAGAAGTGGAGGTGGAGCTGAAAGGCGATCCGATGGTGCTTCCCAACGGGGCCACACTGTATTTCCTCGGCACCAATGCCCGCACTGCCCAGAGTTATCACGGTAACCTGTATCTGGATGAATATTTCTGGATACCGAAATTTCAGGAGCTACGCAAAGTGGCTTCTGGTATGGCTATTCACAAGAAATGGCGGCAGACCTATTTTTCCACACCATCCAGTCTGACCCACAGTGCTTATCCGTTCTGGTCCGGTGCGCTGTTCAACCGTGGGCGCAACAAAGCTGACAAGGTGGACATCGACCTGTCCCACAGCAATCTGGCCCCCGGCCTGCTGTGCGCAGACGGGCAATACCGCCAGATAGTCACCGTGGAAGATGCGGTGCGCGGCGCCTGTAACCTGTTCGACCTTGACCAGTTGCGCATGGAGTACAGCCCTGACGAATACCAGAACCTGCTGATGTGCGAGTTCGTGGACGATCTCGCGTCCGTGTTCCCGCTCAGCGAATTGCAGGCGTGCATGGTGGACAGCTGGGAAGTCTGGACCGACTTTCATGCACTGGCCCTGCGCCCGTTTGGCTGGCGCGAAGTGTGGATCGGTTATGACCCGGCAAAAGGTACGCAGAACGGCGACAGCGCCGGATGCGTGGTGGTGGCACCGCCAGCCGTGCCAGGCGGTAAGTTCCGCATTCTTGAGCGTCACCAGTGGCGCGGAATGGACTTTCGCGCCCAGGCTTACGCCATCAAAAAACTGACTGAACAGTACAACGTGACCTATATCGGCATCGACTCAACCGGCGTTGGTCACGGGGTTTACGAGAACGTGAAAGCGTTTTTTCCTGCCGTCCGGGAGTTTGTCTACAACCCCAACGTTAAAAACGCCCTGGTACTCAAGGCCTACGACATTATCAGCCACCGCCGTCTTGAGTTTGACGCCGGGCACACCGACATTGCGCAGTCATTCATGGCAATCCGTCGCGCCACCACCGCCAGCGGCAACCGCCCGACCTATGAAGCCAGCCGCAGCGAAGAAGCCAGCCATGCCGATCTGGCCTGGGCAACAATGCACGCACTGTTTAACGAACCGCTGCAGGGCGAGTCCGCCAATACCAGCAATATTGTGGAGATTTTTTGATGGGAAAGAGTAAGAAGAACCGCGCTGCGGCGACGAAACAGACCCAGCATAAAAACCAGACTTCAGCCGAAGCATTCAGCTTCGGCGATCCCGTTCCGGTTCTGGACCGCCGTGAACTACTGGACTATGTGGAATGCGTACAGACAGATCGCTGGTATGAGCCGCCAGTGAGTTTTGACGGACTGGCGCGCACATTCCGCGCCGCCGTGCATCACAGTTCACCAATTGCGGTGAAATGCAACATTCTGATCAGTACCTACATCCCTCACCCGCTGCTCAGCCAGCAGGCTTTTTCACGTTTTGTGCAGGATTATCTGGTATTTGGTAACGCTTACCTGGAGAAACGCACAAACCGGTTCGGAGAGGTCATCGCTCTTGAGCCTGCTCTGGCAAAATACACCCGACGCGGATTAGACCTGGATACCTACTGGTTTGTGCAATACGGCATGACCACGCAGCCGTATCAGTTCACGAAAGGAAGCATCTTTCATCTGATGGAACCGGACATCAACCAAGAGATCTACGGCCTGCCAGGTTACCTTTCTGCCATTCCGTCAGCCCTGCTCAACGAGTCCGCCACGCTGTTCCGCCGATAGTATTACATTAACGGCAGTCATGCAGGCTTCATCATGTACATGACCGATGCCGCGCAAAACCAGGAGGATGTGAACAACCTCCGCAATGCGATGAAAAGCGCCAAAGGACCAGGTAACTTCCGCAATCTGTTTATGTACTCGCCTAACGGCAAAAAGGACGGGCTTCAGATCATCCCGTTGTCAGAAGTCGCGGCGAAGGATGAGTTTCTGAACATCAAGAACGTGAGCCGGGATGACATGATGGCGGCGCATCGTGTGCCACCGCAAATGATGGGGATTATGCCTAATAATGTCGGGGGGTTTGGGGATGTGGAGAAGGCGAGCCTGGTGTTTGTACGTAACGAGTTAATACCGTTACAAAAAAGAATGATGGAAATAAATAAATTGGTAAGTGAGAACATTGTTAAATTTGATAGTTATAAACTAGCTACTTAACGTAATCACTAAATGAGGTTCTTTAACTCAGCTAAAAAAATTTATTAATAGGCAGCAGTTTTTATGAATTTCTTCAGCGTGCAGATACACGCTGAAGATGCAAAAAATCATATGAGACGACCGTCTGGACTTCTGTTACCTAAATGTAATTCACAGAGTATCCACCTAATCACATCAGGTCGAATTAACCCAGCTACAAAAACCGAATTCCAATTATTTTTACCTTTATGTTTTTCATCCAACAGCAACAACTCGCGAGTCAACAACTCATATACATCGCTATAAGTAGAAAGACTCTTATTCAGTCCTCTAATAACAAGCTCAGGATATAAGTAAAACGACTCCCATTGTTCAGACAAATACCCCTTAATATTATTCTTGATAACAACATTATCAAGATGATACTTAACATTGTTATATTCTGGTGACATTGGGTCAATTATGATTTTTACATCAATTGTAGGTGTTCGCCCTAATTTAGAAAAATTAGCACATATTAATCTTTGTTTTAATATATTATCAAAATATGGATGCAGCATCCGATGGCCTGCAGAATTAGCTATAGTAGTACTTTTGAAAGTATTACATTTGCAAGCAGGAACCAAATTCTTAGTGAATAAAGAAAATTCTGGATAGTTTTCCTTGGGTAAAACATGATCCAAAGTCCCGCTATGCATTGAACCACACATTGGACATAGAGAGTTAGAATTAGCTGCTCTTATATCATCAATTATAGATAAACACTTTGCGGGATTGTTATAATAATATCTCAAAGCTTCAGCAATATTGTTACTCAATACGCCACAAGAATTGACATTAAGATACCCTTTATTCTTTATGTACGATCTATATGCATTAAGTATAAATGTATCCTGTCCATTCAGAACAGAATGATGTTTTAATCTCTTATTTGCAGATAGTTTTTTAAATGCAGAATAATCTTTAAAAACAGGTCTTTTTAATTTATTCATTTCAATTGCCCATTTCATTTCTCAACGCAGTTAATACATTAAGTGATAAGTCCTCGCTATATTTAGATTCAACATCATCCCAAGACATATTCTTTGCAATTATATTGTTTTTTACTTTATTTAAAATTTGAGTTGGTTCACTCTCACCGAAAACAAAATATGAGATATTTCCTATATTCGCCCCAAAAGTACTCAATCTCGGTTTTTCGCTAACAATTACCCCATCATCTCGTCTTCTGAGTATTGTCACTTGCTCCTTAAAAACCTCCCGAACAAGATAAACCGAATGCGTTGCTATGATAGCTGAAGAGCCTGTCTTTTCTAATAAATTATCAAGCAATGCCATAAATTTATTAATAAATGAAGGATGGAGATGTGTTTCTGGCTCATCTATTAATAGAAGAGTCCCATTCTCAATATACAAACAAACTTGTACACAAAACTTAATAAACGATATTTCCCCACTACTCAAAGGGTAACATTTATTTTCAATAAGCCTCAAAGGCTCGCCAGAGAGAATAATTTCAGAATATAATGATAGTCTAGATTCTTCGCCTCGAGAATTAAGCTCATTTAATTTAACAAATGGTGAATTTTCACCGCCACATTTGATTACTAAATCGTTGTTACTATTTAGAACACTCAGTGCATCAACAAATATATTCCACCTTTGATTATAGCCGATAGCGTCGTTACTCCTCGCTAGTTGCACTATTAAATCATTCAAGTTTAATTTGGATTTTGATTCACGATTTAAAGTCAATCTTTTGTACCATATCAATGATTTTATTCTTTTATCGGTTGGAAATGAACACTTACTTTCATTTGTTGGAGAAAAAGCAATGAGCCTACTAATTTGAATTCGTTCTTCAATGCTCACACCGTTAGAATCAACTACAGCCACCAAATTATCCTTTCCTTTAATCGCAGCCAATGCGATTTCTCTAAGCGTTTGGCTTTTTCCTACACCATTCTCGCCTATAATTATGGAAATTCTTTTTGGTAAATCATGCTCGTGATCAAAATTAAAAACATAAGATACATCTTCTTCATTAACTTTATTCGAATAGCTAATCTTGATGTGCTGTGATAAATTACCCAACTCCTCATATTGAATACCGGAAAGAACTGTTCCTGCATTTTTGAAAGTAAAATACGACTCAGACTCTCTAATGAAAGATTTATTAAAGATATCAGAAGAGATTGCTTTTTTCCTCAAATTCTCTGCACTAGCGTCACTTTTCTTAGAAACAACATCATTAATGAAATTTAATATATATTTGGATTCATTCACCCCAAAAAATCTTACTAGTCTTCGATAATTATTCATATCCTGAAGCATGACAAAATAATCATTAAACCCCTCATCCTTTAAATTAGATTCTTCCTTTTTTTTCACTCGCCTTATCAGTTCTGCTTTTCCATTTCGTTCCTCCTCTGAATTCAAAAAACCAATATAACCATTCAGTGAAATTATATCCTTACACTCTTTTTTATTAAAAATAGATATTTCGACTCTACTCAAATATCCAAAATCATTCCAATCGCTTCTTGATGGGACTATTTTTATATAATTACCAGAATCAGATATCTGTTGATTATTTGTAATTAAAAAATATAAACTATAATTTTTATTTTTCTTGACTAACATTATTACCCTCTCACTTCATTAGTGATGATTTATTTTGGAATTATTTTACACACTTATACCTAGCGCGCAATCGTATCCCCGCCACGCCTGCCCGCTTTATGTAGTGGTTTTCATGCACCTGCATGATCTACGCAAAAGCCCGCCAGTTCTGGCGGGCCTTAGCAAAAACGATCCTCAAACGATCATGCGATCTCATGCGGCATAGACATGCACTACAGAGCTAACGCCTCGCAAGGGCTCGTTGTTCAACCTTGCTGACGCCAGAAGCTAGTTCAGACGCCAGCAACGTTTCTTAATGCAGCCAGCTGTCGTCTTCCCACACCTTCTGCATAATTTTCATCACTTGTTTTCTTTCTTCGTCCAGTTGCAATCCGGTAAGTTCCACACCGTTAGAGCTACCTTTGCGGATACGAATTACCGTTTTGGGATACAGAGGGCGCAGATTGCGGTAAAGCTCGGATTCAAGAGCGTCCAGGGTAGACTGGCTAATCTTCTGCTCTTTATCGATCATTATTTCAATGCGCATAAAAGTCACCTCAGCTGATGACATCCATTGAGCGGTTGTATTCGTGGGTTCTGATTTTTGCCATGAGTTCATCAGTCAATTCAGAAACCCACTGCAGAGCCAGCCCCTTCTCTTCATCACTACACTCACTAGCCGCTACAAGCTTAAGAAAAAAATCAATGCGCTGGAGCTTCAAAGACTCCAAAAAATAGTCCTGCATCTTTCCTCCTATGACACCACACGCAATACTGCATGCATAACCACTGTTTATATTTACAGTATATAATAATCTTACTGATGTAAAACGTTTTTTTACGTTCATCAGCCTGATATGCCTGGTATTATTAAGAGCACGAATTGTTAACCCGCGTAATTAATACAGGTTCCGCCACTGATCATCTTCCTGCAAACGCTGGTTCCGATAGAAGATACGCAGGCCTGCTCCTGACGGAATACTGCCTCCGCGAAGGAGTAAATCGACCTCTTTCTCGCTGCCATCAAATCCTCTGGACTTCAGCTCATACACGAGCTGCAGTCGCTGATGGTCTGTAATTCGCTGTTTGTAGTCTTTACGCCGTTTCGGTTTCACCAGGCGTAACCTTGCTGCCAGTTCCCGGCGCTCTTTTTTGCTCATACTGTGCAGGTAATCGTGCAACTCCTTGTCATCCATGCTGGTAATGTCCGTTCTGGGGTTCCCATCAGCTGATTTATCTTTCTCCTGTTGGTTCAAATTTTCAGCAAGGGGACAGTTATTGCCACGAGTCCAAGGGGCGCAAGCGCCCTGGTCGGCTGCCGCCTCCTGAACGTCAACGGCTTTACGAACCATTTTCCACTTCACTGCATGAGTGCAGATCTTGCCTTCTGCAATGGGTGACCAGATGCCATAAATACGAATACCGTGATCGCCATAGGCGGTCGGCTCTTCATTGATTTCATAAGCGGTTCTGATCAAGTGATATTTGCGAGGAACCAGCACGCCGCCCTGCCTCATAATGTAGGTGGCAAAACAGCCAGCATCAGCAGCAGCCAGGATGGCATCAAGGCGCGGGTTATCCAGTACCGGCGCACCTGCTTTTTTGTCACCCTGCTGCCTTGCCGCCTGACCAGCCAACAACCGCAGTTCACGGTAAGCCTGACGCCCTGGAATACCAAAGAAGCGGAATTGCTGAACACGATGCAGAGACGCCCAGGGATTAACGTATTCAGCGTTATCACGCAGGGATTTACCCGTTTCCTTGCTGATCTCGCCAGCCAGACCACGCCCGTCAATGGTAAGCGTGCAGCAAGAACCGTATTGACGGGGATGTGTTATTCAGTCGGCAGTGCTACGCGCCAGGGGAGCAGTTCGCCGACCCGGTTTATCGGCCAGT
>NZ_MECT01000011.1:0-49242 GCF_001722145.1 Shigella sp. FC1544 | reverse complement strand
AGTTGCCATGTTTTACGGCAGTGAGAGCAGAGATAGCGCTGATGTCCGGCAGTGCTTTTGCCGTTACGCACCACCCCGTCAGTAGCTGAACAGGAGGGACAGCTGATAGAAACAGAAGCCACTGGAGCACCTCAAAAACACCATCATACACTAAATCAGTAAGTTGGCAGCATCACCGCATCATTTTTGAGTTTTCCTCATCACTGTATGGCATCCTGACACCGGCCTCGTCAGCCTGCTCGAAGATAGAAATAGAAAGTGGAGTTTGTTGCTGTAGAAGCGAGAATAAGGTGTAGATCCCCGTAGGCCCGGCACCCACAATAGCAATTTTTTTCATTGTTACTTACCTGTACGCATTCTTTCGAATTTAGTGTTATCAGATAAGTTTGGTTGAGATTTTTAGAATTTGAGAAATTTCAGACAGGGATGAAAAGGGCGCTAACCGCCCTTGATTAAATTCTGTCAGGCGAGTTTTGCCTGATTGATTTGACTCAGTGGCTCATTGACATCGAAAACTTTGGCGACAACTTCCTCAACGCCGAGATTTTTAAGTCGGGCAGTATGTTTTTCCAGATAGGCAAGGGCGCTTTTTTCATCAGTAAAAAGATAGATCCCACCGGCTTCGTGGTTCTTTTCACTTTCTGTCCATACCTTCCACAGAAAACCAGGTTCCTGATTAATCGATTCAGCAAGCGGTTTAAGCTGCTCAGCCATTGCGTCGCCAAATGGGCCATTAAAAGCAAAATGAAGTTGTAACAAAGTTGCCATAGCGATTCTCCTTCTGATAACGCATACGAAGACAGTAACGTATTGGATACAGAGAAGAAACAGAGGGAAAAAGGAGAAGACCAGATTAAGAAAATCTGGTGCGTCCGAGTGGACTCGAACCACCGCCCCCCACCATGTCAAGGTGGTGCTCTAACCAACTGAGCTACGGACGCAGGATGGTGCGTTCAATTGGACTCGAACCAACGACCCCCACCATGTCAAGGTGGTGCTCTAACCAACTGAGCTATGAACGCAACGTTGTAGGTGACAACGGGGACGAATATTAGCGGCAGAGTGGGAAGGTGGCAAGAGGCAAAACGTAATTTTCTGCGCTATTTCGACCGTTTGCAGAGCTTTTAAGCAAATTGGCTATATTTTGTTGATTTGCAAGGGCGATTTTTATTCAGGATCGCATTTACATCTGATGCAACCCAATAATTCGTGTATCAGAGTTTAAACAGAGTTGTTTGCCACCATCTCAAATCTGTCGTGGATAAATTCTCCGTAGCCTTTACACTTAGGTAGCAATAAAGGCACACAGATGCAGCAAAGGAATAAATCATGGGATCTGATGCGAAAAACTTGATGAGCGACGGGAATGTGCAAATTGTTAAGACCGGCGAGGTCATTGGCGCGACGCAACTTACTGAAGGCGAGTTGATTGTTGAAGCTGGCGGAAGAGCCGAAAATACCGTGGTCACGGGGGCTGGCTGGTTGAAAGTGGCAACCGGTGGGATCGCCAAATGCACACAGTACGGTAACAATGGCACGCTATCGGTCAGCGACGGTGCCATTGCCACAGATATTGTTCAGTCCGAGGGAGGCGCAATTAGTCTCTCTACGCTCGCTACGGTTAATGGCCGCCATCCCGAAGGTGAATTCAGCGTTGATCAGGGTTATGCCTGCGGTTTGTTGCTGGAAAATGGCGGTAACCTGCGTGTACTGGAAGGACATCGCGCGGAAAAAATCATTCTCGATCAAGAGGGCGGCCTGTTGGTTAATGGGACAACCTCAGCGGTCGTGGTAGATGAAGGTGGTGAATTGTTGGTGTATCCAGGTGGGGAAGCCAGCAATTGTGAGATTAATCAGGGCGGCGTTTTTATGCTGGCCGGGAAAGCCAGTGATACGTTGCTTGCTGGTGGCACCATGAATAATCTCGGTGGTGAAGACTCTGACACTATTGTTGAGAATGGATCCATTTATCGTCTGGGGACGGATGGCCTTCAGCTCTACAGTTCCGGTAAGACGCAAAACCTGTCCGTGAATGTGGGTGGTCGGGCTGAAGTGCATGCCGGTACGCTGGAAAATGCGGTAATACAAGGTGGAACAGTGATCCTGTTGTCACCCACCAGCGCGGACGAAAATTTTGTCGTAGAGGAAGATCGCGCACCGGTTGAACTGACCGGGAGTGTTGCATTACTGGACGGCGCTTCAATGATTATTGGCTATGGCGCAGATCTGCAACAATCAACGATTACTGTACAGCAGGGCGGTGTGTTGATTCTCGACGGCAGTACGGTAAAAGGTGACGGTGTCACTTTTATTGTTGGTAACATCAATCTGAATGGCGGAAAACTGTGGCTGATCACTGGTGCGGCAACGCATGTGCAACTGAAAGTGAAACGCCTGCGCGGAGAGGGAGCGATTTGCCTGCAAACCAGTGCGAAAGAAATCTCACCTGACTTCATCAATGTGAAAGGGGAAGTTACCGGTGATATACACGTTGAGATAACAGATGCCAGTCGGCAAACTCTGTGCAACGCTCTGAAATTACAGCCAGACGAAGACGGGATTGGCGCAACGCTCCAGCCTGCGTAAAAACACAGGCGCAACCCGTGAAGGTTGTGCCTTGTCTTTATTAGCGGGATGCTCGTTGCAGAATGATAACTGACGGCAGACGTTGCAGGAACCGCATACGCAACATCATCATAATGGCTGCCGATGTCAGGCCGATAATAAAGCCTATCCAGAAGCCTGCTGGCCCCATAGGTTCAACGACCAGATCGGTCAGTGCCAGAATATAGCCGCTTGGCAAGCCCAGCACCCAGTAAGCTGTAAAGGTGATATAGAAAATGGAACGCGTATCTTTATAACCACGCAAAATCCCACTGCCAATCACCTGGATTGAGTCAGAAATCTGATATACCGCCGCCAGCAACATCAAATGCGCAGCCAGCGTTACAACCTCGGGATTGTCGTTGTACAACAGGGCGATTTGCTCCCGGAGTGAAACCGTGAAAATGGCCGTCAGGGTTGCCATACAGACACCCACCATAAGCCCGGTCCGCGCAGCGGTTTGCGCATCCAGCGTTGAGCCCTGACCCAGACGATAACCTACGCGGATAGTTACCGCTGCCGCCAGCGACATTGGAAGCACAAACATCAGTGAACTAAAGTTCAGGGCAATCTGGTGTCCTGCGACATCAACAATACCGAGCGGAGACACTAACAGAGCCACGACGGCAAACAGTGTCACTTCAAAGAATAGTGCCAGCGCAATCGGTAAACCGAGTTGAATCAGTCGTTTCATAACCGCAGGATCGGGTTTCGCGGTGCCTTTTTCGTTACGAATATCGCGCATGGAGCGGGCGCGTTTAATGTAAGAAACCATGGCAAGGAACATGACCCAATACACCGCCGCAGTAGCCACGCCACAACCAACGCCACCGAGCTCAGGCATACCGAAATGACCATAAATAAAGATATAGTTCACCGGAATGTTCACCAGCAGGCCGATAAAGCCCATTACCATACCCGGCTTGGTTTTTGCCAGACCTTCACATTGGTTACGGGCAACCTGGAAGAACAGATAGCCCGGCGCGCCCCACAACAACGCACGCAGATAACCCGCGGCTTTGTCCGCCAGAGCCGGATCGATGTTTTCCATGGAGCGGATAATGTAACCTGCATTCCACAGCACCAGCATAATGAGAACGGAAACAAAACCTGCCAGCCAGAAACCTTGTCGCACCTGATGCGCAATGCGCTCACGTCGACCGGAACCATTTAATTGCGCGATAACCGGCGTTAATGCCAGCAGCAGTCCGTGACCAAAGAGGATCGCCGGAAGCCAGATAGAAGTACCGATAGCGACCGCCGCCATGTCGGTGGCACTATAGCCGCCCGCCATCACGGTATCGACAAAACCCATCGCAGTTTGGGCGATTTGCGCGAGAATCACCGGGATTGCTAATGCTAATAACAGACGCGCTTCACTGATATACTTCTGCACGTGAACACCTTTTATTTGTAGTTATATGAGAGACTAAAAAGCCGCCTGAATGGGCAGCAAAAAGAAGAAGCAGGGGAAATTCAGTCTATTGTAGCGAGGATTTATTAATTCTCCAGTGAAAAAATAGTCATTCTTACCCCTTCACTGGTAAGGGCGTTTGCCACCTGCTATTGTGCTGAACAGAATGTCTTAACTGATTTCAGGAGTTGTAAGTATGTTTACGGGGATTGTACAGGGCACCGCAAAACTGGTGTCGATTGACGAGAAACCAAATTTTCGTACGCATGTGGTGGAGTTACCCGACCACATGCTGGACGGCCTGGAAACCGGTGCTTCCGTGGCGCATAACGGTTGCTGCCTGACCGTGACGGAAATTAACGGCAACCATGTCAGTTTTGACCTGATGAAAGAAACGTTACGCATTACCAATCTTGGCGATTTAAAAGTGGGGGATTGGGTAAACGTTGAGTGTGCGGCGAAATTCAGTGATGAAATTGGCGGACACTTAATGTCAGGTCATATTATGACCACCGCTGAAGTGGCGAAAATATTAACCTCGGAAAATAATCGCCAGATCTGGTTTAAAGTCCAGGATAGTCAGTTGATGAAATATATCCTGTACAAAGGATTTATTGGCATCGACGGTATTAGCCTGACCGTCGGCGAAGTCACGCCAACGCGTTTTTGCGTCCATTTAATTCCGGAAACTCTGGAACGCACGACTCTTGGGAAGAAAAAACTCGGCGCACGCGTCAACATTGAAATTGATCCACAAACTCAGGCAGTGGTAGATACGGTAGAACGTGTGCTGGCGGCACGAGAAAATGCCATGAATCAACCAGGTACAGAAGCCTGATCTGAAATCGCCCCCGGAGAGGGGGCGATAGAATAGCCTTTAGCGAGCGACTCGAAGGCCGTTTTCAACACCGCGTGAGAACACGACCTGCCAGAGCTGAATATCACGGGCGCGGAAAGCACCTGCGCAGGCATTCAGATAATAGGTAAACATCCGTTTAAAGCGTTCACTGTAATTATCCGCAATTTCTGGCCATGCGGCGAGGAATCGTTCATACCACGCCATCAACGTAGTATCGTAATCAGCACCGAAGTTATGCCAGTCTTCCATCACAAAGTGGGGTTCGCTGGACTGAGCAATCTGGCGTACAGAGGGCAGGCAACCGTTCGGAAAAATATATTTATTAATCCAGGGATCAACATTCAGATCGGTTTTTTTCGAACCGATAGTATGGAGCAGGAATATGCCTTCCGGTTTCAAATTACGATCCACCACCGCAAAATAGGTATCGTAATTTTTCGGTCCGACGTGCTCGAACATCCCCACAGAAACAATACGATCAAACTGGTCGTTCAGGTCACGATAATCTTGCAGCAAAATGGTGACATCCAGGCCTTCACAGCGTTCCTGAGCCATTTTTTGCTGTTCGGCAGAAATGGTGACGCCCACCATGCTTACGTCATAATTAGATGCCATGTAGTGTGCCAGTCCGCCCCAGCCGCAGCCAATATCCAGTACGCGCATCCCTGGTTTTAACTGCAATTTTTCACAAATCATTTTGAGCTTCGCCTGCTGGGCAGATTCCAGATTATCGGCATCTTTCCAGTAAGCGCAGGAATATTGCATGAAGGGATCAAGCATGCGGCTGAACAAGTCATTACCCAAATCGTAATGCTCTTTGCCGACTATCCAGGCACGTTTTTTACTCTGCAGATTGAAGAGACGAGCGCCGGCAATACGCAGCGTGTCTTTGAAATGATGGGGGAGTTGGTTCTCGAGACCTGCGCGTAAGACTTTGCTAAAAAACATATCCAGTCGGTCACATTCCCACCAGCCATCCATATAACTTTCGCCTAACCCCAAAGAGCCTTCTTGCAGAACGCGTTTAAAAAAATCGGGGTTTTTCACACGAATATCCGCCGGGGCAGAACCGTTAATGGCTATACCGGCACGGCTAAGTAATTCGTTGGCGATACGGTACCAGTTGTCATCCGGTACGCTGACTTCTTCTATACACGATGAACTCATAGTTTCTCCATCACTGGTCGGTGATCAGAACCTTAAAACAGCGTAGACGCTTTTTGGGCTTTGTGAGAAATCTCGCAGAAAAAACCGCGAGTCTATAATCCGACGTAGAACAGAGGGAAAGGAGGAACCCTTGCCGAAATGACCATCCATAGTGAGTCGGGAACGATCCTGTCCCCGTAAAAACATAATATTTATCGTAGCTTTAACAACTCGAAATTAGTATAGGCCGCTAATTTCAATCATACAACAAAATTTTGTTAGCAGCCTAAGTATAAGTATATCGATATAGATCAGTGTGATTCGCTATGAGCGACTTCGGCATTGCCATGATTCTGGCAGCCAGCTTCTTCACTACGTTGCATCATGTAACCCAGCGCGACCAGCACTACTGTTGATAACATCACGCTGGTGGTGGTGAGCAATGGCGTGCTGATACTAATAAGCCAGGAAACTACCAGACTTGCGAGGAAGCACAGACCCAGTTGTAGAGTGTTCTGCAACGCTGCGGCGCGACCAGTTGCGTGTGGGAAGGGACGCAGCGCCTGGGCGACAACAATAGGGTAGATCGCGCCATTGGCAATCGCCATCACACAGAATGGGATCAGGATTTCGACCAGCGACACATGGCTAATGAAGCCCGCAGCCCAGGTCGCAATGACGCTGACAGCAAACAGCACCAGCAACCACGGTAATAACTGCTTGCCTTGCCATTTCTGCAGCGCGGCGCGACAGCCATAACCACCAATCAGAAACGCGATAGTTTGCGGGACATAACTTAAACCAATAACTGCCGGGCTGTAGCCCATTTCACTAAGGATGAACGGTGAACCGGTCAGCCATGCAAAAAAACTGGCTGAACAGGCCGCGTATATCAGCACGTTGGCGCGATAGGTTTTAGAACGTAGCAGGTCGGTAAAGGTCAGACCATCCTGACTATTGTTACCGGCCTTCGTCGTGGGTTTGAGCCAGAAAATAGGCAGAATCAGCACCACGGTAATGGCAAACAGGGTGGCGAAAATCGCCTGCCAGGAAAAATGGACCAGCAGCCAGCTTCCTAACAGAGGAGCCAGGGCCGGAGATAGACCCACCAGCGGCATGATGGTCGCAAAAATTCGGTTAACTTTCTGTGAAGGATAATAATCCGTCACTAACGCTTGCCAGATAACCGCCGCGGCGCAGACACCCACAGCCTGTACAAAACGCAATACCAGCAGCGTAGCGGCGTTTTCTACCCACAGCATCCCCAGACTACCTAACGCAAAAATTGTCAGGCCGATTAATAACACCGGTTTACGACCATAACGGTCGGAGAGTGGCCCCCACAGAAGCTGGACTGCGGCAAAACCGGCAAGGAACAGACTAAGGCTGGCACTGACAGCAGACGCAGGCGTTTGCAGGTCGGCCTGTATGGCGGCGAAAGCAGGCAGATACATATCGGTTGCCAGAAAACCGAGTACGCTCAAACCCGCCAGCCAGACTAAAAATCCTTTCCCAGGTTGCATGTATATTCTCTAAATCTCTCAATTAAACACCGCCGCAAAGTGTAGGGAGTGAAATTAGTGTTGTGAAACGGTAATATTTGATGACTGATTTCAAAAATTTTGCAGGCAGACTATGTGGTCAGAATATTCACTCGAAGTTGTTGATGCGGTAGCGCGTAATGGTAGTTTTAGCGCTGCGGCACAGGAGCTGCATCGCGTTCCTTCTGCGGTCAGCTATACCGTGCGTCAGCTGGAAGAGTGGCTGGCGGTGCCGCTCTTTGAACGACGGCACCGTGATGTGGAGCTGACCGCTGCTGGAGCGTGGTTTCTCAAAGAAGGGCGCTCTGTTGTCAAAAAAATGCAGATCACCCGCCAGCAATGTCAGCAGATAGCGAACGGCTGGCGCGGTCAGTTAGCTATCGCAGTGGATAATATTGTCAGGCCAGAACGTACACGGCAGATGATCGTTGATTTTTATCGCCATTTTGATGATGTCGAACTTCTTGTCTTTCAGGAAGTGTTCAACGGTGTCTGGGATGCGCTTTCCGACGGGCGCGTGGAACTGGCGATTGGCGCAACACGCGCGATTCCGGTAGGCGGTCGTTATGCCTTCCGGGATATGGGGATGCTAAGCTGGAGTTGCGTTGTTGCCAGCCACCACCCGCTGGCGTTGATGGATGGCCCATTCAGCGATGATACGTTGCGCAACTGGCCGTCGTTGGTGCGCGAAGACACCTCGCGAACGCTACCTAAACGTATTACCTGGTTGCTGGATAACCAAAAAAGAGTTGTCGTGCCTGACTGGGAATCATCGGCAACCTGTATCTCGGCAGGATTATGCATAGGGATGGTGCCAACACATTTCGCCAAACCGTGGCTTAATGAGGGGAAGTGGGTAGCACTTGAATTGGAAAACCCCTTCCCGGATTCGGCATGTTGTCTGACATGGCAGCAAAATGATATGTCGCCTGCGTTAACCTGGCTGCTTGAGTATCTCGGCGATAGTGAGACGCTGAATAAGGAGTGGCTGCGGGAGCCGGAAGAGACTCCCGCAACGGGTGATTAACGACGATAGTCGCGGAACGGGCCGTCAGCCACGGAGCGGCGTTCAATCAAGCGCGGATGCACTTCAATGGACTGCGGTTCTTCACGTTTGTTGACGATACGATCCAACAGCATGTTGAACGCTGTTTCACCCAGCGAATCTTTTGGCTGGTGGATCGTGGTCAGCGCCGGCGTAAAATAGCGGGCGTTGCGCACGTTATCATAACCGATCAGCGAAACATCCTGCGGGACGCGCAGACCCATTTCATCAGCAGCACAAAGTGCGCCCATTGCCATGATATCGCCACCACAGAAGACGGCAGTAGGGCGATGCGGCTGCGACAGTATTTGCTGCATGGCGCGATAACCAGATTCGGGTTCAAAGTCACCCTGAACAATCCAGCTTTCCGGCACCTTGATCATCGCTTCTTCCATCGCCTTCATAAAACCGGCAAGGCGGCCTGCGCCGGTGTTACGTTCCAGCGGGCCGGGGATGACGCCGATTTCGCGGTGACCGCGTTCAATCAGATAACGCCCGGCCATGTAGCCGCCTTCGAACGCGTTATCAATGACCGCATCGGTGAAGTCAGCTTTTGCTTCACCCCAGTCCATCACCACCATTGGGATATGGCGATACTCTTCCAGCATCGCCAGCAACGGCTCTGGGTACTCAGAACACATCACCAGCAGACCATCGACGCGTTTTTGCGCCATCATCGACAGATAAGCCCGCTGTTTCTCAAGATTGTTCCACGCATTACCCAGAATCAGGGTGTAACCTTTCTGGAAGCAATTTTTTTCAACCGCTTCAATGATCTCGGCAAAATAGGCCGCTTCGCTGCTGGTCGCCAGCAAACCGATAGACTTGGTGTGGTTAACCTTCAGGCTACGCGCCACCGCGCTAGGGGAGTAGTGTAATTCTTTAATCGCTGCCCACACGGCGTTGCGCGTTTCTTCAGCGACGAAACGTGTTTTGTTGATTACGTGTGACACAGTTGTAGTGGAAACGTTTGCTCGTTTCGCTACATCTTTTATTGTTGCCATTCCATTTCACTCCAGACCCTAACTTCAGCTCCTGCAAAATCGCAAGGTAAACGTTTGCCTTTACACACCTTACGCACAACAAAAGTGTTGCGGTACGCCGGAAAAACGACACGGAGCGTCAGGAAGGGGTCAATGGCCAGTACGCAAATAGTGTAAGCGTGGAATTTTGGCCGATCTTGACGAAAAGGGGAAGTGGTAAAAACACTTATCATTATAAATGACGGGAGATTTTTTCATCACAGTGTGTAAAAATGCGTAATATCACTATTTGTGTGGTAATAAAAAAGGAGAAAACTTGATGAGCACCGACCTTAAATTTTCACTGGTAACAACGATTATCGTCCTCGGTTTGATCGTGGCCGTGGGTTTGACTGCCGCGCTGCACTGATTTCCTCTCGAGGGAGCGCGTTCTCCCTCGCATCTCCTTCCTGTTTGTTAGCAAAATGGCAAAAGTGTTTTCTCTTTTTGTTATTTTCATTTTTTTGTGATTGCTGTCATGCTTTTGCCACTTTAATGAATATCGCGTAATGACGCGAAGAGGTGGAGATAAGGCATGAAAATTAACTATCCGTTGCTGGCGCTGGCGATTGGCGCGTTTGGTATCGGGACAACGGAGTTCTCGCCAATGGGCTTGTTGCCCGTCATTGCGCGCGGTGTGGATGTCTCGATTCCCGCTGCCGGAATGTTAATCAGTGCCTATGCAGTTGGCGTAATGGTTGGCGCGCCGCTGATGACGCTTCTACTTTCTCATCGTGCCCGCCGCAGTGCGTTGATTTTCCTGATGGCAATTTTCACGCTCGGCAACGTACTTTCCGCCATCGCGCCGGATTATATGACCCTGATGCTTTCACGCATTTTGACCAGCCTGAATCACGGAGCATTTTTTGGTTTGGGTTCAGTCGTGGCCGCAAGCGTGGAGCCAAAACATAAACAGGCCAGCGCAGTTGCCACTATGTTTATGGGGTTAACCCTGGCAAATATCGGTGGCGTGCCGGCGGCGACCTGGTTGGGTGAAACCATCGGCTGGCGGATGTCATTTCTGGCAACGGCGGGGCTGGGAGTGATTTCAATGGTAAGTCTGTTCTTCTCATTACCTAAAGGTGGTGCAGGGGCACGACCTGAAGTGAAAAAAGAGCTGGCGGTATTAATGCGTCCGCAGGTGCTGTCTGCATTGCTGACGACGGTACTGGGAGCTGGTGCAATGTTTACTCTCTACACCTATATCTCTCCGGTACTGCAAAGTATTACCCACGCAACACCGGTGTTCGTCACGGCAATGCTGGTGCTGATTGGTGTCGGATTCTCTATCGGTAACTATCCCGGCGGCAAACTGGCAGATCGTTCAGTTAACGGCACGTTGAAAGGCTTTTTGTTGTTGTTGATGGTGATTATGCTGGCAATCCCGTTCCTGGCCCGCAATGAGTTCGGCGCAGCTATTAGCATGGTGGTGTGGGGCGCAGCAACCTTTGCGGTCGTACCGCCGTTACAGATGCGCGTGATGCGTGTCGCCAGTGAAGCGCCAGGTCTGTCTTCATCAGTCAATATTGGTGCCTTTAATCTTGGAAATGCGCTGGGAGCAGCTGCTGGTGGTGCGGTAATTTCCGCTGGGCTGGGATACAGCTTTGTGCCGGTGATGGGAGCGATTGTCGCGGGACTGGCATTATTGCTGGTGTTTATGTCAGCCAGAAAACAACCTGAAACAGTTTGCGTTGCTAACAGCTAATTAAACAAAAACGCAGAAGGATAACCTTCTGCGTTACAGTTGCTGACAACGTGCGATTTATCTTGCCGAATGCGCTGTTAACGCCTCATCCGCGTTGGCATGGTAAACGAAGCGCATCAGGCAATGCTGCATTTGCCATAAGTTATTATGCAGCGAGATTTTTCGCTACGAATTCCCAGTTCACCAGCGCCCAGAAGTGCTCCAGATAGCCAGGACGTGCATTGCGATAGTCGATGTAATAAGCGTGTTCCCAGACATCAACGGTCAGCAGCGGAGTCGCATCGGTGGTCAGCGGAGTACCCGCGTTAGAGGTTGAAACGATAGCCAGTTTGCCATCGCTGTTTTTCACCAGCCAGGTCCAGCCAGAACCAAAGTTTTTGATCGCTGCATCAGTAAACTGCGCTTTGAAATCGGCAAAGCTGCCAAAAGATGCGGCGATAGCTTCAGCGACTTTTCCAGTCGGTTCGCCACCGGCGTTCGGTGCCAGGCAGTTCCAGTAGAAAGTATGGTTCCAGACCTGAGCTGCGTTGTTGAATACGCCACCTTCAGAGCTGCGAATAATCTCTTCCAGTGATTTACCTTCAAACGCGGTACCTTTAATCAGGTTGTTCAGGTTAGTGACATAAGTCTGATGATGCTTGCCGTAGTGATACTCGATAGTTTCCGCAGAAATGTGCGGTGCCAGAGCATCTTTAGCATATGGTAGTGCAGGTAATTCGAATGACATTGCTACTCTCCTTTATTATTAATTTGCATACGTACAATAGCCTTATTGTGCGTATGGATAGGGTAGCAAATTAAAAGGTGAGACAAAAGATGAACTTACCCTGTTGCCGTAACAACAGGGTAAAGTTTTAGCGAAGTGTTTTTGGGGTCATTACCCGACGAGCGCCAACATAGTGGCGCTGCCAGTAGTCTTCACTGAGAGAAGTGATTTGAATTTCCTGACCTGTGCGCGGTGACTGAATAAATTTGCCGTTGCCGACATACACGCCGACATGATCGGCTGTGCCGCGTCCCTGAGTACGGAAAAAGACCAGGTCGCCGTTTTTCAGTTCACTACGTTCGATTGGCGCTGCATCACGCAGGTGATACATTTCATTCGCCGTACGCGGAATACGAATTTTCACCAAATCTTTATAAGCGTAATAAACCAGGCCGCTGCAATCAAAACCGGTACGCGGTGAGCTGCCACCCCAACGATATGGCTTACCAATTTGCTGCATCAGTTTATTCATTGCCACTTTCGTAGCTTTTTGCACCTTCGCTTTGTGCGCGTCGGCAAGAGTTCCTGACGCGGCATTTTTGACTTTCACACAATGCGATTTATAGCCCTTACGTTTGGTACACTTTTCGGTAAAGCTGGCTGAGGCCGTTTTATTGACGGCGTGTTTGCTGCGAGTTTTGGCGTTTTTAGAAGCGGTAATGGAAGATTTTTTAACGGAAGAAGCGGTTTTGCTTTTGGTCGTACTTTTACTGGCGGCTTTTTTCGCTGTTTTCTGGGTCTTTTTGGTGGTTGCCGTGCTTTTCTTTTTATCTGCTTTTTTGGTGATATGAGTGGTAGCAGAACTCTCCCTGGCTTGCTTTGAAGCATGGGCCATAGGCGTTAAAGGCAGGGTGGTAAAAAGTAAAGCACAGAGCGTGATCGAAATACGGTTTATCCGCGCCACTGAGCGTCCCTCTGTTAAGGCAGGTCTATCATGCCTGCGTCTGATTTACAAAACTTGATGATTCTAATGCATAGAAGAAGAGAAAGTTAATAGCTTTTATTGTTAAAAAATACGTTTCGTTGGCGAGCGCAAAAAAATGCAGCAGTGAAAGCTAAAAATGGTTATAAATACGCCAGTTTGCCGGCATCAGAGAAGAAACGAATATTTGAAATGCAACAAATAGAGCAAAGGGATAAAATAGCAAAAGCGTGATGAAAATGTTATTTTCCGATGCCGCACTGACCCGCTACAATGTCAGATTACTGCCGTAAAGAAGTTTGAGGAAGCAAGACAATGAGCACCACTATCGAAAAAATCCAACGCCAGATTGCTGAAAACCCGATCCTGCTGTACATGAAAGGTTCACCGAAACTGCCGAGCTGCGGTTTCTCTGCCCAGGCAGTCCAGGCGCTTGCCGCATGTGGCGAACGTTTTGCCTATGTTGATATTCTGCAGAATCCGGACATTCGTGCGGAACTGCCGAAATATGCTAACTGGCCGACCTTCCCGCAACTGTGGGTTGACGGCGAGCTGGTCGGCGGTTGTGATATCGTGATCGAAATGTATCAGCGTGGCGAACTGCAGCAGCTGATCAAAGAAACTGCCGCTAAATACAAGTCTGAAGAGCCGGACGCGGAATAATCCGTCCTGCAATACTGACGGATGCGAACGGGCATCCGTCAGTCCTTTCTCTATCCCCAATCCAGCCCTTGTGGCGAACTTGAAAATCCCGCCTCATGCAGCAGCGTAAACATCGGCGTTTGCCGGACCGGTAGATCATTCACTTCTGTTAGCGTAAAGCGCAGCCGTGGTTCGCGACGCAGTGCGGTAGTCAGCGCGTGGAAAACCTCTGGGGCGAGTAATTCCTCTTTTTCCTGCCAGACCAGCATTTTTTTGCCACCTTGCGCCAGATAGAGTAACAATTTGCCGCTAGAAACGACCACCAGCGCACCCGCCCGACGCGTTGGAACCAGCGTTGCCGGATGTGCAGGCCAGGGCAGAAGATTTCCCCACACATTAGCCGGATCGTTGGCAGAGAGCGCCACTGGTGTATAGTGGCGCGTTTGCGTGGCTTGTGTCGCCAGATCGCGCCATCGGTCAATAGTCAGACGTTCAGCGAATTGCGCGCCACCCAGACCTTCTACAAAACGACCTCGCATAATTCGCCCGGAGTCTTCCATACTTCGACAAAGCGTTTGCATCGATGGAAACCCGCCAGGGATATTTTCGGCTATCACCGCCTGACGACTGATGATGCCGTAGCAGTCGAGCATGTTTTCCGCCAGCGCCAGCATCCTTTCGGTATCGTTTAGTGGCTCCACCTGCAATAACGACCAGCGTCCAGCCAGATTTGGTGTGTTGTAAGATACCAGCGCGAGACGGGTTGCGCATAGACAGGACGTCCACGACGAGCCCGGTGACTGCGGCGAGTTGAGGTGCGTGCGTTGGAACTGCTGCGGGTGAGGGCGCGTAACGGTGCCCAAATGTCGCTGGTGATGACGCCTTGCCATACCAGCGCCCATAACGCCTCTTGCAGGGCAGAGAGATCAACCGATTCGCCAATTTTGTCGCGTATCCGTTGGCTGATTTGTTGTGCAAACCAGGCTCCTCCGTCAGCCAGAACAGCGACTATCGCTTGTTGCAGCGCCGAACGATTCGCCTGATCCGCTTCGGCGGGAGTGAACGATTCTGCAGCATATTCCTGTAGATGCAGTGCCACCAGGCCGTCATCTTCACCCAGTTTTTTTTGCCCCGACCAGATAACCGCACCGGTTGCCAGTAATTCATCGAGCATTTCTGACGAATAGTCGCGTACGCGGGCAGGCAGGATCTGGCTTTCCCAGAGTGAGGCGGGTAATACGCCCTGACGTTCCAGCAGCAATCGCGCATAGGTCGTGGCTGCAACGGGACGCGTCGCTTCTCTGGCGGCTTGCAGCGAGCGCAAACGCAGACGACGAAATACTTCATCGCTCACCCAGATGTCTTGTTGCAGATTCATCACCAGACCCTGTTCACGCAGTTGCTGAAGCTGCTCTTCGACAATGGCAATACCGAGACTAAACTCATGAGCCAGTTGTTCAGCCGTGACCAGAGCATGAGCCCGGAGATAGCGCAGAAAGAGGTCGCGAAGCGGGTAACTGACTCTATGTAAATAAATCTCTGGCAATGACTCTGGTAGTCGTACGCCGAGGGCATCACGCAGCCTGGCGGCATCATCCATACAGGCAAGACGCTCCTGTCCGCTAATCATCGCTGGGAAGATTCGTTTTACTGCAAGAAGATTTTCCAGATACGACGCAACCTCTTCACTGCTGCCTGTATGCTGTTGCGCCAGGTCTTCAACGGTCATTGGCCCCAGTTCGCGCAGCAGGTCGAACAATCCTTCTTCACCTTTCGCTCTTCTGCCAGGAGCCAGTCGTTGCAACTCTTCTTCCACCTGGCGAATGACCTGCGGGTCGAGTAATTCCCCCGGATCGACCTGTCCGAGTAGATTGCGCAGTAACTCGCTGTCCAGCGACAGTACGGATGCCCGGCGCTCTGCCAGCGGGGCGTCGCTCTGGTACATAAATTCCGCGACATAGCCGAACAATAAACTTGTGGCGAAAGGCGAGGGCGTAGTGGTCGTTACATCGGATATTTGAATTTCGCCACCGTTCAGGCGACGCATCAAACGTTCCAGTGCGGGAAGATCATAAACATCTTGCAGACATTCGCGTAGGATTTCGAGAATGACCGGAAAATCTGGATATCCCTGAGCGATTTCCAGCAACTGACTGGCGCGCAGCCGTTGTTGCCAAAGCGGGGTGCGATGGCCCGGAGTGCGCCCCGGCATTAATAATGCCCGCGCGGCGCATTCGCGAAAACGGGCGGCGAAAAGTGCCGAGCTGCCTACCGCCTCGCGGACAATTTGCAGCAACTTTTCGGGTTCAAACAAAAAAATCGCGGCGTCGGGCAATTTACCATCAGTGTCAGGAATGCGCGCAACAATGCCGTCATCACTGGCGACCACAGACGCGTCAGCGCCCCATAGGGCATGTATTCGCCCGGCAATCGCCAGCGCCCAGGGTTCATGCACCCGTCTTCCATAGGGAGAGTGCAAAATAATACGCCAGTCGCCAATTTCATCACGGCACCGTTCGAGGACCAGATGGCGACTCCCCGGAACGATGCCCGTCGCGTTGCGTTGCTCGTCAATCAACCCCTGAATATTGGCGTTCGTATTTTCTTCTGCCAGCCACGGGGGAATAGTCCCGGAAAAGAACGCGCCATCCGCCAGTAAATGAAGAAAATCGCCGATCATCTCGCCTAATTCAGCCGGACGTCCGTTACCTTCACCACGCCAGAAGGGGAGCCGGGCAGAACGACCCGGAGCAGGAGTCACAATCACCTGATCGCGGGTGATTTGCTGGATCCGCCATGAGGTAGCGCCGAGAGTGATAATGTCGTTCACCCGCGACTCATATACCATCTCCTCATCCAGTTCACCCACCCGCCGCGAACCGGCCTTTTCTTCACCTTCGGGTAATAACACGCTATACATGCCACGATCCGGAATGGTGCCGCCGCTGGTAACCGCCGACAATTGAGCGCCAGGTCGGGCGGTCAATATCCCGGTCTCCCTGTTCCAGACCAGTTTGGGGCGAAAAGCAGAAAAATCGCCAGAGGGATAGCGCCCGGAAAGCATATCCAGCGTGGCGTCAAAAACACGTCTTGGCAGATCTTTCCACGGTGCGGCACGGCGTACGCGGGAGTACCATTCGTCTACCTGTAATGCCTCCATCGCCGCGGCGGCAACGGTTTGCTGCGCAAGGACGTCGAGTGGATTATGCGGCGGTGTCAGGTTTTCCAGCCTGCCTGCGAACATACACTCTACAATGACTGCGGAATCGACTAAGTCACGCCGGGTACGAGGGAAAAACAGCCCTTTAGATACACCGCCAACCTGATGTCCGGCGCGACCAATGCGTTGTAACCCACTGGCAACAGAAAGCGGCGTTGCCACCTGAATCACCAGATCCACTGCGCCCATATCAATCCCCAGTTCGAGACTGGAGGTTGCGACCACGCAGCGTAACTCACCCGATTTCAGCGCCTGCTCGGTGATTGCTCGTTGTTCTTTAGAGACGGAGCCGTGGTGTGAGCGGGCAATAAAAACGTCGCTACTTTGTACACGGTTAGAGGTTGCGCCGGAGGTCGACTCGAAATGGGCCGCATCAACGGCGATAGACGGGGAACGCTGTAAGCGTGCGGCGTAAAGCTCATTTAATCGTGCCGTCAGTTTTTCCGCCAGCCCACGTGAATTAGTAAAGACAATGGTCGAGCGATGGCGCAACACTTCATCAAGGATACCCGTTTCAATATATGGCCAGATGGAGCCTTCCCGGCCGGCATGGCTGTCTTCGCCGGTGCTGCTGGCGACCGATGAGACATCATCCATATTGGCGACCGGTACGACAATTCGTATCTGCGGATGGCGCATTGCGGGCGGGTTGACTACCGTAACCGGGCGATCGCCACCAAGAAAGGCTGCCACATCGCTGGCTGAGCGCACAGTGGCAGAAAGGCCAATTCGCTGTGCTGAGGTGTGGAGCAGCGCATCGAGCCGCTCCAGACTTAACGCCAGATGCGCACCACGTTTACTGCCCGCTACCGCGTGGACTTCATCAATAATTACCGTTTCGCCGCGCCGCCGCCGTTCATCGGCAATACCCTTCAACGGGAGCTGCAAGTTGCGCTGAACGTCGGTGCCCAGAGCTTTTATCGGTGAAATATAGAGGATGCGTGAGGTTTTACGCTTATGCGCCTCGCGGGTATCTTCGCCGCCTTCGCGGAAGAGCCGATCGAGGGCGTAGAGAAATGCTGCCAGCGTTTTCCCGGAGCCGGTCGGTGCAATCACCAGCGCATGTTCGCTTCGCGCCGCCACATGCCAGGTTTGCGACTGGACAGCGGTCGGCTGTTTAAAGGCGCGAAGAAACCAGTCGCGGGTCGCCGGTGAAAACACGTCCGGCAGGAGCGATGAAGGGTCTGGATTATCTGCCATTAACGCTATTCCCCGTGAATATCATGCAGGATGCGTGGAATAGCCTCACTATAGATGCCTGAATCATTGCATGTCATCAGGCATCGGCTCGATTACACCTCTTCGGCGGCAGGTAGCGGCCAGCCTCCCAGACGTTTCCAGCGGTTGACGATTTCACAAAACAGCACAGCAGTGCGTTCGGTGTCGTACAGCGCGGAGTGCGCCTGGGTGCTGTCGAAGTCCATGCCAGCGGTCTGGCAAGCCTTTGACAATACGGTTTGTCCGAGTGCCAGCCCGGCCAGTGCAGCAGTGTCAAAAGTGGCGAAAGGGTGGAACGGGTTACGTTTCAGTGAGGCGCGTTCTGCGGCGGCCATCATAAAGCTGTGATCAAAATTGGCATTGTGCGCCACCATAATGGCGCGGTTACAGCCGCTCGCTTTAATACCTTTACGTACAACTTTAAAAATTTCGTGCAGCGCCTCGTATTCGCTGACCGCGCCGCGATCGGGATCGTTCGGGTCAATGCCGTTGAAGGCGAGGGCTTCTGGTTGCAAATTTGCGCCGACAAATGGTTCGACGTGGAAATGTAATGTGGTGTCCGGCATCAGCCAGCCTTGTTCATCCATTTTCAGGGTGATGGCGGCAATCTCAAGCAGCGCATCGGTTTTGGCGTTAAATCCGGCTGTTTCAACATCGATCACAACAGGATAAAAACCACGAAAACGGTCGCACAGACCGGTAAGTTGAGCGTTATCGGACATCTGATTCTCTTAATACGGATAAATTGCAGCGCGCATTATGACAAATATTACTTGTCGATGCAGTAAAGATGCGGGCGCGATGAGTTCACGCCCGGCAGGAGATTAGTTGCCCAGACCGCGACCGGCGTCTTTCTCTTCGATTAACTCAATTTTGTAACCGTCCGGATCTTCCATAAACGCGATAACCGTAGTACCGCCTTTTACCGGACCCGCTTCACGGGTAACGCTACCCCCGTTTTGACGGATTTTTTCGCACGCTTCAGCGGCGTTATCTACGCTAAGCGCGATGTGACCATAAGCAGTGCCGAGTTCGTATTTATCCACGCCCCAGTTGTAGGTCAGTTCAATCACCGCTTCTTCGGTTTCCGGGCCGTAGCCAACAAACGCCAGTGAGTATTTGTATTCCGGGTTTTCGCTGGTACGCAGCAGTTTCATGCCCAGCACTTTGGTATAAAAATCGATGGAGCGTTGCAAATCGCCAACGCGCAGCATGGTATGAAGAAGACGCATCTTTTTATCCTCAAAATGGCTAACAGATTCAAAATGTTGTTTTAGTATAGCGGCGGCTTTACGCCGCTCGCAATGTTGGATTACAACGTCGGGTAATCGGTATAGCCTTCCGCGCCGCCACCGTAGAAACTTTCGGCACGCTGTGGGTTAAGCTCAGCTTTGCGCTGCAAGCGGGCGACCAGATCCGGGTTCGCAATCCAGTCACGACCAAATGCCACCGCATCAATTAACCCTTTGCCGATCAGCGTTTCAGCTTTTTCTACTGTGTATGCACCTGCGCCGATAATCGGACCGTGGAAACGGGCGCGTACTTTTTCGCGGAACGCATCAGTATACGGTTCACCCCCCGCCCAATCTGGTTCTGACATATGCAGATAAGCAATGCCGCGTTTACCCAGTTGTTCAATCAGATACAGTGCATCGGCTTCTTCATTCGGGCCGTTATCCGTGTTCTGGAAAGTACCGATTGGCGAAATGCGAATGCCAATGCGATCGGCACCCCATTCTTCAATCCCGGCATCGACCACTTCCAGTACCAGACGTGCGCGATTTTCCACGCTGCCGCCGTACTGATCGGTACGATGGTTTGAAGAAGGAGAAAGGAACTGATGCAGCAAATAACCGTGAGCAGAGAGGAGCTCTACCAGATCAAAACCGGCTTCACGCGCGTTAGCAATGGCCTGACGGAAATCATTGACGATACCTGGAATCTCTTCTAGTTCAAGCGCACGCGGCATGGATGTTTCAACACGGATCGCCTGACCATTTTCATCGCGCAGAGAAGTACGTGTTCCCGCGCTAAGTGCTGAAGGCGCTACCGGTGCCTGACCGCCAGGTTGCAGGCTGGCGTGAGAAATGCGTCCGGTGTGCCACAGCTGCACGGCCATATGACCATTTTCAGCATGAACGCCAGCGGTGATTTTTTTCCATGCGGCAATTTGCTCCGGACTATGGATGCCAGGCGCACCTGCATATCCTTTTGCCTGGGCAGAAATTTGCGTGGCTTCACTAATAATCAAACCGGCACTGGCACGTTGGCGATAGTATTCCGCCATCAACGGGGTAGGAATGTCACCCGGTTCAATACTGCGCAGACGCGTCAGCGGTGCCATAAAAATACGGTTTGCCGCCGTGATCGCGCCCACTTTCAGTGGGGAATACAGTTTTTCAGATGACATAAAGGCTCCCGGTCGTCTGGTGATAAAGAATGCCTGCTAAACGGCAGGCGTCGCAATAATGTTTTTTACATGGGCCAGCGCGTTTTCCAGTGGCTCGAAACTGCGCGAAATTTTGGCCTGCAGATTCGCACCCAGCCATAGTGCGTAAAGCACTTGTGCCTGTTGTAGCGGTTCGCCACAAAAGGTTAAACAATGGTTCTCACGGCCATTTTCCAGCGCCTGAGAGAGCAGGGCGATCACGCCGCGAGCACCTTTATCCATCGCGCTGCGCATATCTTCTGACAGATCGCACACTTCGGCAGAGAGTTTTACTGTCAGGCAACCACTGATGGTTCCATGTTGGCAAAACTGGTTCAGTGTTTGCTGGTAATAAGCCAGTATGCGGTCGCGGTAGTTACCTTCGCCGGATTGCAGCAACTCAGTCAGTCGCTGGTGATATGCGGCGTAATGACGCTCAAGCATGGCAACGCCAAACGCTTCTTTAGAGCGAAAGTAGTGATAGAAGGACCCTTTCGGCACTTCAGCGGTTTTTAGTAATTCGCTTAGCCCCATCCCGGTGAATCCACGTTGCAGGCAAAGTTGCTCGCCCGTCGCCAGGAGATGTTCGCGAGTATCATGTTCGGTGTGTTTGTTCATGCGTTGGAGTGTAGTAGACCAGTCGGTCTAGTGCAAGCAAAGTTGCTACTTTGGACATTAACAGCTTCAATAATGGTAATAATCTTATCTGAGGAGGGCTAAGTGGCGGAGCAATTAGAGTTCTTTCCCGTCCAGAGCCCGTGCCGGGGAATTTGCCAGTCTGACGAACGCGGGTTTTGTCGCGGCTGTTTTCGTAGTCGGGATGAGCGTTTTAACTGGAATAAAATGAGCGATGGCGAAAAACAAGAGGTGCTGCGCCTTTGTCGGCAGCGATTAATGCGCAAATTACGCGCAAATAAGCCAGCGTCATCAGACGAACCGGAGCAACCATCACTCTTTTGAACCTAATCTTGCGTATACTCCTCTCATATCTGATAAGAGGAAGCGATTATGGTTCAGCGTATTACTATTGCGCCGCAAGGCCCGGAGTTTTCCCGTTTTGTGATGGGCTACTGGCGATTGATGGACTGGAATATGTCCGCCCGCCAGCTGGTCAGTTTTATTGAAGAGCATCTGGATCTCGGCGTGACCACCGTGGACCATGCTGATATTTATGGTGGCTATCAGTGCGAAGCGGCGTTTGGCGAGGCACTGAAACTGGCACCTCACCTGCGTGAACGGATGGAAATCGTCAGTAAATGCGGTATCGCGACGACCGCGCGTGAAGAAAACGTCATTGGTCATTACATCACTGACCGCGATCACATCATTAAGAGCGCCGAACAGTCGCTAATTAATCTCGCGACCGATCATCTGGATCTGCTGTTAATCCACCGACCAGACCCGTTAATGGATGCCGATGAAGTGGCGGACGCGTTCAAACATCTGCATCAGAGCGGCAAAGTGCGTCATTTTGGCGTATCGAACTTTACGCCTGCGCAATTTGCCCTGTTGCAATCACGTCTGCCGTTTACCCTTGCCACTAATCAGGTGGAAATATCCCCGGTGCATCAGCCGTTACTGCTGGATGGCACGCTCGACCAACTACAACAACTGCGTGTTCGTCCGATGGCGTGGTCCTGCCTTGGTGGTGGTCGTCTGTTTAATGATGATTATTTCCAGCCGCTGCGTGATGAACTGGCTGTGGTGGCAGAGGAGTTAAACGCGGGCTCGATTGAACAGGTGGTTTACGCCTGGGTATTACGTTTACCATCGCAGCCGCTGCCAATTATCGGTTCAGGTAAAATTGAGCGCGTACGGGCAGCTGTCGAAGCAGAAACACTGAAAATGACCCGTCAACAATGGTTTCGTATCCGTAAAGCGGCACTGGGGTACGACGTACCGTAAGCACTTTTAGGAATAGCCGCCGTTCAAAAATGTGTCACTGGTTTACACTTATTCAGGAATGCACAATGAACGGAGGTCCTATGAAACGTTTTAGTCTGGCTATTCTGGCGCTGGTTGTTGCAACCGGCGCACAAGCTGCCAGTGAAAAAGTCGAGATGAACCTCGTCACGTCGCAAGGGGTAGGGCAGTCAATTGGTAGCGTCACCATTACTGAAACCGATAAAGGTCTGGAGTTTTCGCCCGATCTGAAAGCATTACCCCCCGGTGAACATGGCTTCCATATTCATGCCAAAGGAAGCTGCCAGCCAGCCACCAAAGATGGCAAAGCCAGCGCCGCGGAATCCGCAGGCGGGCATCTTGATCCACAAAATACCGGTAAACATGAAGGGCCAGAAGGTGCCGGGCATTTAGGCGATCTGCCTGCACTGGTCGTCAATAATGACGGCAAAGCTACCGATGCCGTCATCACGCCTCGTCTGAAATCACTGGATGAAATCAAAGACAAAGCGCTGATGGTCCACGTTGGCGGCGATAATATGTCCGATCAACCTAAACCGCTGGGCGGTGGCGGTGAACGCTATGCCTGTGGTGTAATTAAGTAATTAAGAGGCCTGCGTACCTTGCGGTGGTGCTTGCTCAAGTTGCGAAAGCGAGCAGTACAGCCGCCAGACAATTGCCGCCAGCTCACGGGCGGCAGGTTGATGATGACGGGCAAGGCTGTCGCAAATCCGCTGTAATTCTTCAAGTGTGGCCGCCAGTGATTTTTGCTGAACGCCACGCTCACTCATCACTCCCCGCAACAGTGAAATACAGTTATCCCGTACTCGCGATAACGGATCGGAACGCGATTCCCAGTCGCGCAATTGCCAGACAACATGAGAACAGTTCAGCAGCACTACACCCCAGCGTAATAACCAACGGCGAGCCAGCGCATCCTGCTGTTACTCAACTGACTGACGTGATGATAAGTGAGCGATTCAAATTCGCTTTCACTCAGTGTTGGATGGCGGCTTAGCTGATCGACAAAATCCCGGCGCAGCGCGCGAATATGGCGGCGGCTTTTACGAGCATCCGATCCTGGACGCAGAATGGCGAACGCTAGCCAAGCCAGCGCAACGCCAACGATTTTTGCCAGATTATCGTTAAGAAAATCAGCAAAATCATACACCGGGGGATTAGTGACAGCGATAAACGAACCCATAAAAACAATCAGTTGCCCCCACAGTGCGGCAAATTTGGGCATCTGCAATTTAAGAAGCTGCATTGTCGCCAGCAGTGGAAAGAGAAACAGTAAAAATTGCCACAGATCGCTAATCTGGACCATCAGGCCAAATTTGACCACAAAGCTGAATAGCGAAAGTAACACCAGCGTGCGCATCAGCAGTGACAACGACTTAAACGGTGCTGCGACGGCGGAGTAGAGTACGCAGCTAATTGCTGCCAGCGTTAATGCATTGGCACCGGCATCCCATTGCGATGCAATACTCCATGCGCCAATCATCATCAACGTACAAAATGTACGCAGCCCGCTCCACATAGCTTCGGCGTTGTCGGTATGACGAGCCAGAGCGGATGTCCGTGCGAGTCTGGCATGATCATCTACACCGCTTTGCAGACGATGTAATTCCTGACTACTTTGCAGATAAAGGCGGCAAAAATAACGTAGTCGCTGCCAGAAGGCGACGTGCCGGTAGTCGGCGACGTTGGTCGGGCGTAGCGGGGCGATAATACGTGCGACGGTGTAAGCATCTGTTTGCGAACTGGCGAGCGCCGTCAGCAATTGTTCGAGAATTTCTCGCGTGGCACCTGGCGGTGAGGGCCAGTTGAGCAACATACGTCGCAGGCTGGAGATGATACTGGTCATACGTAATTGCTGGTGGAGTAGCGCATTAAGGCGCGCGTTTTGCTGGCGAAAACGATAGTGGCTCCAGAAAGCCTGGATACGCAGCAAATTCATGGTCAGTATCTGCCCAATCCCCCCCTCATGTGCTGCACGAATGGCATCGTTTGTTTCAGGCTGCCAGAGTAAACTGGCATGTTCCAGTAATCGGGCGTGCATGTTTTTCAATGCGGTTAAAAGGGCTGTAGCATCGGAACTGCTAGGCAGGATCATCATCATCATGCAGCCGCACAAAATACCGACTATCACCTCGCAAACGCGCGCCTGAGCGATATCCCACAGCTGGCTGGCCTCAGTAATATTAACCATCGGAAAGGCGATGATGGCAGCCGTGTAGCCCGCCAGTTGAAATGCATACGCGACGTTATTCGTGAAGTGCGCACAGGCCCAGGTACAAAAGCCAAGCCACGCCGACATGCTCAATAGAAAAAACCACGGCTCATTGAGCGTATGCCCGGCAAGAAGCAGTGCCGCAATGGCTCCCAGTAAACTGCCAGCGATGCGTCCGAGGCTTTTGCTGATGACACCGCCAACGGTGGGAAAGCTAACCACTGCAGCCGAGGTCATCGCCCAATAGGGTTCATCCAGATTCAAATAATAGGCAACCGTCAGCGCCAGACACATGGCAATGGTATTGCGTAACGCATAACGCCATTGCGCCAGCGTGGCCTTGAACCAGGGCAAATTGCGCAAGGACCATGACGATGCGTTCATTATTGACCTACGGCAATGCTACAGGTGGTGCCCGACACCAGCGTGACATCGCCTGGAACTTTATCCAGCGCAAAGCGGACGGGAACGCGTTGGGCGAGACGAACCCAGGGGACGTTAGGTTTCACATCCGGAATAAGGCTTGAGTCACTTTCAACGCTTTGATCATAAATCGCCCGACCGATACTGGAAACGTGACCCCGTAACGTTTTGTTATCACTATAGAGGGTAATTTGTGCTGGTGCACCTTCGCGGATATGGCGCAACTTGGTTTCTTCAAAATAACCAATGACGTAAAACGAGTGGCTGTCGACAAGGGCAAACAGCGGTTTCCCGGTGTCAGCGTAATCGCCGATGCGGGTAGTGAGGTTAGTCACCCAACCACTCACCGGGGCGCGAATTTCCGTTTGCGCCAGTTGCCATTGTGTCTGTTTCAGCGTGGCCTGTGCGGCATTAACACTGGCCTGCATCGCTTTAACATTGAGGTTAGCGGTATCGAGTTCTTCGGCAGAAATAAAATTTTGTGAGAGATGACGACGACGATTCGCTTCGTTATTGGCTTTTGCGAGGTCAGATTGCGCTTTCGCCAGCTGAGCCTGTGCGTTCAGCTCGGCGATCTGAAAGGGCGTTTTATCGATCGTGAGCAGAAGATCCCCCGCGTTAACCAGTTGGTTGTCTTTTATATTCAGCTCAACAATACGTCCCGACACCTGTGGGGTGATAGAAACCTTTTCTGCGCGTATTTTCCCGTCGCGTGTCCACGGAGATTGCATGTAATAATTCCACAGCCACCATCCGGCAAGAACCGCAACTATCGCTACAATGATTGTTGAGAAATACTTAATTGTTTTAATTGACATAGTTACCACGCAATCAGTATTGCCAGAGCAAGGCAAACGCAAATCGCAAACAGCGATAAATCCATTTACAAGGGATGCCAGATGTCACCGGCGTAGATCCAGCCACGAAGCAGGCGGTGTACGACAAGCCAGATGACGAATCCAAACGCGAAGGCTTTGAAAAACGGAGGAAAATAGACGGACGCACCGAACACCAGATCTTGTAAGGGCAATCCTGTTGCATTGAGCATAAACTTCACAAAGTAGATTCCTTTACGACCGAATATATTGCGTTAGATTAATAAATATTCTTTAAGTGCGAAAAATTTACGCGCAATTTCTGAAAAATATGTCTGACGGTAACCAAATGCAGCAATACATTTGTTTTAGCAATAAAATTGCTGCACACTACTCTAAAAGCCGCATAATATCTTAGCAAGCTAATTATAAGGAGATGAAATTGGAATCGCCACTAGGTTCTGATCTGGCACGGTTGGTGCGCATATGGCGTGCTCTGATAGACCATCGCCTGAAACCGCTGGAGTTAACACAAACCCATTGGGTTACGTTACACAATATCCATCAGTTACCTCCAGACCAGTCGCAAATTCAACTGGCAAAAGCGATTGGCATCGAGCAGCCATCACTGGTCCGTACTCTGGACCAACTGGAAGAAAAAGGGTTAATTTCGCGTCAAACTTGTGCCAGCGATCGTCGGGCTAAACGTATTAAACTGACGGAAAAGGCAGAGCCACTGATCAGCGAAATGGAAGCTGTTATTAACAAAACCCGCGCGGAAATATTACATGGCATCTCCGCAGAGGAACTGGAGCAACTGATTACGCTCATCGCAAAACTTGAGCATAATATCATTGAGTTACAGGCTAAAGGGTGAAATGAAGGGGGCGTGTGGTCAGTAACCTGACCACATGCAAACTTATTTAGCGCGGAGAAACGGTCACCTGACTGCCATTGCTGGCCAGTACGACACGTTGGCCCGGAGAGAAACGAGTGTTGCCTTGTTTCTGTACCACCATGATGGTATTACCATCGTCTTTACGAATTTCCAGCTCGACACCCTGCGTTTTGTTCATTGCACTCTGTACGCCCTGACCAGCTACGCCACCTGCAACAGCGCCTGCTGCAGTAGCCAGAGAACGCCCGGTTCCGCCACCAACAGTATTCCCCAGGAAACCACCAAGAACAGCACCGCCAATTGCACCGATAACGTTGGAATCATCACCGCCCTGAATCTGTACCGGACGTACGTTAACGATGGTGCCATAGCTGACATTCTGTACTTGTTTCGCTTCAGAAGCGGTATAAACATCCCCTGACAGGGTGTCGTTATTAACACAACCGACAAGAGACAGACCTACCATTGAAACAACCAATACGCGTTTAATCATTGAAAAATCTCCTGTTCACCATGAAACGCCACGCAAGCATCCCTCATGGTCAAAGTATATGGCATATGTGAATCCATGGTTACATGTTCTACCAAATATGAGCAAATCATAATGAAAGTAGGATCAACCAATTATAAACAAAACATTCATGATGATTATTGATTTGAAGATAATGTTTTACTACCAACGGTAAAAATCGGTCATTCCGCATGGTATTCACGAAAAGTTTATGTTTGAGTGGTGCGCAAACGTCAGATTGAAAAAGGATGAACTATGAAATCGGGCCGCTTTATTGGCGTTATGTCAGGCACCAGCCTTGATGGTGTTGATGTTGTGTTGGCGACAATAGATGAACACCGGGTCGCACAGCTGGCAAGCTTGAGCTGGCCGATCCCGGTGTCTCTGAAACAGGCTGTACTGGATATTTGCCAGGGCCAGCAGCTTACACTTTCGCAGTTTGGACAGCTTGATACTCAACTAGGGCGACTTTTTGCTGATGCGGTCAATGCCTTGCTTAAGGAACAAAACCTGCAGGCGAGAGATATAGTTGCGATCGGCTGTCACGGTCAAACCGTCTGGCATGAACCGACGGGCGTGGCACCACACACTTTACAGATTGGCGATAACAATCAAATTGTGGCACGCACCGGAATTACGGTTGTCGGTGATTTTCGCCGTCGCGATATTGCCTTGGGAGGACAAGGCGCACCGCTGGTACCTGCGTTCCATCATGCCTTGCTGGCTCACCCAACCGAGCGACGAATGGTGCTCAATATTGGCGGCATCGCCAATCTGTCACTGCTCATTCCTGGGCAGCCGGTTGGCGGCTACGATACCGGTCCTGGTAACATGCTGATGGATGCCTGGATCTGGCGTCAGGCCGGTAAACCTTACGATAAAGATGCCGAGTGGGCACGGGCGGGTAAAGTTATTCTCCCACTGCTGCAAAATATGCTCAGCGACCCATATTTCTCGCAACCTGCACCGAAAAGCACCGGACGCGAATACTTTAACTACGGCTGGCTGGAGCGCCATTTACGCCATTTTCCGGGTGTTGATCCCCGTGATGTTCAGGCCACACTGGCAGAACTCACCGCCGTGACCATTTCTGAACAAGTTTTGTTGAGCGGTGGCTGCGAACGATTGATGGTATGTGGTGGAGGTAGTCGTAATCCGCTACTCATGGCGCGTCTGGCGGCATTACTGCCAGGCACAGAAGTCACCACCACCGATGCCGTTGGCATTAGTGGCGATGACATGGAAGCATTGGCTTTCGCCTGGCTTGCCTGGCGGACGCTGGCGGGATTACCAGGAAATCTGCCTTCCGTCACTGGCGCAAGCCAGGAGACGGTACTGGGGGCTATTTTCCCTGCTAACCCGTGATATCAGAGTTAACTGAATTTTTCTTACCGCGTCTGCCGTTACACTTGGAACGTTAGGGAGGGCGTATTGCCCTCCAGACCAGGAAAGTCTTCGGGAAATGTCTATGAAAAAACTGTTACTGATCTGTTTGCCGGTGCTTCTCACCGGCTGTAGCGCGTTCAATCAACTGGTTGAGCACATGCAAACCGCTACGCTGGAATACCAGTGTGATGAAAAACCGTTGACGGTCAAACTGAATAATCCGCGCCAGGAAGTCAGTTTTGTTTACGATAATCAACTACTGCATCTCAAACAGGGCATTTCAGCGTCTGGTGCACGTTACACTGACGGAATCTATGTTTTCTGGTCGAAAGGCGATGAAGCGACTGTCTATAAACGCGACCGCATCGTATTGAATAACTGTCAGTTACAAAATCCACAGCGTTGAGATTTTTCCAGGGGCGGCGCACAATAGCGTCACCCACTGACAATCCGTAAAGAAAACCATGTCTGATAACGACGAATTGCAGCAAATCGCGCATCTGCGCCGTGAATACACCAAAGGCGGGTTACGCCGTCGCGATCTTCCCGCCGATCCATTAAGCCTTTTTGAACGTTGGCTCTCTCAGGCGTGTGAAGCCAAACTGGCAGACCCTACCGCGATGGTGGTCGCTACCGTGGATGAACATGCTCAGCCTTATCAACGCATCGTTTTACTCAAACATTACGACGAAAAAGGCATGGTGTTTTACACCAACCTCGGTAGCCGTAAAGCACATCAAATTGAAAATAATCCGCGCGTTAGCCTGCTGTTCCCGTGGCATACCCTTGAACGCCAGGTGATGGTGATCGGTAAAGCAGAACGACTTTCGACTCTCGAAGTGATGAAATATTTTCATAGCCGCCCGCGTGATAGCCAGATTGGTGCATGGGTTTCGAAGCAGTCCAGTCGCATTTCTGCCCGCGGTATCCTTGAAAGTAAATTCCTGGAGCTGAAGCAGAAGTTTCAACAGGGCGAAGTGCCATTGCCGAGCTTTTGGGGCGGTTTTCGCGTCAGCCTTGAACAGATTGAGTTCTGGCAGGGCGGTGAGCATCGCCTGCATGACCGCTTTTTGTACCAGCGAGAAAATGATGTGTGGAAGATTGATCGTCTTGCACCCTGAAAAGATGCAAAAATCTTGCTTTAATCGCTGGTACTCCTGATTCTGGCACTTTATTCTATGTCTCTTTCGCATCTGGCGAAAAGTCGTGTACCGGCAAAGGTGCAGTCGTTATATACATGGAGATTTTGATGGCAAGCAGTAACTTGATTAAACAATTGCAAGAGCGGGGGCTGGTAGCCCAGATGACGGACGAGGAAGCGTTAGCAGAGCGACTGGCGCAAGGCCCGATCGCGCTCTATTGCGGCTTCGATCCTACCGCTGACAGCTTGCATTTGGGGCATCTTGTTCCATTGTTATGCCTGAAACGCTTCCAGCAGGCGGGCCACAAGCCGGTTGCGCTGGTAGGCGGCGCGACGGGTCTGATTGGCGACCCGAGCTTCAAAGCTGCCGAGCGTAAGCTGAACACCGAAGAAACTGTTCAGGAGTGGGTGGACAAAATCCGTAAGCAGGTTGCCCCGTTCCTCGATTTCGACTGTGGAGAAAACTCTGCTATCGCGGCGAACAACTATGACTGGTTCGGCAATATGAATGTGCTGACCTTCCTGCGCGATATTGGCAAACACTTCTCCGTTAACCAGATGATCAACAAAGAAGCGGTTAAGCAGCGTCTCAACCGTGAAGATCAGGGGATTTCGTTCACTGAGTTTTCCTACAACCTGTTGCAGGGTTATGACTTCGCCTGTCTGAACAAACAGTACGGTGTGGTGCTGCAAATTGGTGGTTCTGACCAGTGGGGTAACATCACTTCTGGTATCGACCTGACCCGTCGTCTGCATCAGAATCAGGTGTTTGGCCTGACCGTTCCGCTGATCACTAAAGCAGATGGCACCAAATTTGGTAAAACTGAAGGCGGCGCAGTCTGGTTGGATCCGAAGAAAACCAGCCCGTACAAATTCTACCAGTTCTGGATCAACACTGCGGATGCCGACGTTTACCGCTTCCTGAAGTTCTTCACCTTTATGAGCATTGAAGAGATCAACGCCCTGGAAGAAGAAGATAAAAACAGCGGTAAAGCACCGCGCGCCCAGTATGTACTGGCGGAGCAGGTGACTCGTCTGGTTCACGGTGAAGAAGGTTTACAGGCGGCAAAACGTATTACCGAATGCCTGTTCAGCGGTTCTTTGAGTGCGCTGAGTGAAGCGGACTTCGAACAGCTGGCGCAGGACGGCGTACCGATGGTTGAGATGGAAAAGGGCGCAGACCTGATGCAGGCGCTGGTCGATTCTGAACTGCAACCTTCCCGTGGTCAGGCGCGTAAAACTATCGCCTCCAATGCCATCACCATTAACGGTGAAAAACAGTCCGATCCTGAATACTTCTTTAAAGAAGAAGATCGTCTGTTTGGTCGTTTTACCTTACTGCGTCGCGGCAAAAAGAATTACTGTCTGATTTGCTGGAAATAATGCATTAAGTGGAAAGGGGGAGTGAGAAATCACTCCCCCTGGTTTTTATACAGGGAACATGATGAAAAATATTCTCGCTATCCAGTCTCACGTTGTTTATGGTCATGCGGGTAACAGTGCGGCAGAGTTTCCTATGCGCCGCCTGGGCGCGAACGTCTGGCCGCTGAACACCGTTCAATTTTCTAATCACACCCAGTACGGCAAATGGACTGGCTGCGTGATGCCGCCCAGCCATTTAACCGAAATTGTGCAAGGCATTGCCGCCATTGATAAATTACACACCTGTGATGCCGTGTTAAGTGGCTATCTGGGATCGGCGGAGCAGGGTGAACATATCCTCGGTATCGTCCGTCAGGTGAAAGCCGCGAATCCGCAGGCGAAATATTTTTGCGATCCGGTAATGGGTCATCCGGAAAAAGGCTGTATCGTTGCACCGGGTGTCGCAGAGTTTCATGTGCGGCACGGTTTGCCTGCCAGCGATATCATTGCGCCGAATCTGGTTGAGCTGGAAATACTCTGTGAGCATGCGGTAAATAACGTCGAAGAAGCGGTTCTGGCAGCGCGCGAACTCATTGCGCAAGGGCCACAAATTGTGTTGGTTAAACACCTGGCGCGAGCTGGCTACAGCCGTGACCGTTTTGAAATGCTGCTGGTCACCGCCGATGAAGCCTGGCATATCAGCCGTCCTCTGGTGGATTTTGGTATGCGCCAGCCGGTAGGTGTTGGTGATGTGACGAGCGGTTTACTGCTAGTGAAACTGCTTCAGGGGGCAACGCTGCAGGAGGCGCTGGAACATGTGACCGCTGCAGTCTACGAAATCATGGTGACCACCAAAGCAATGCAGGAATATGAGCTGCAAGTGGTGGCTGCTCAGGATCGTATTGCCAAACCAGAACATTACTTCAGCGCAACAAAGCTCTGAAATATCTCATTTCGGCCCACAACGACCTGTGGGCCGATGGCTATTACTTTAAGCCTTCCGCTGACAGCGCGTCTTGTACTTCCGGACGTTCAGCCATACGTTGCATAAATGCTGCAATGTGCTCTAACCCTTCCAGATTCAGTTTCACCGCGTATGCCCAGCGCAGAACCGTAAACAGATAGGCATCAGCAATTGTAAATCTTTGCCCGCAGATCCAGTGCTCATCCTTCAGTGCCTCGTTCACATATTGCAGCTTCTTCTCCAGCTGCGCGCGAACTGTCGGTTTGTACTCTTCCGGTGTATCAGGGCGAAACAGAGGTGTGAAACCTTTATGCAGCTCGGTGGCGATGTAATTCAGCCATTCGATGGTTTTATAGCGGGAAATACTGTTTACCGGTGCCAGCAACTGGCGGTCGGGGACGCTGTCGGCAAGATACTGCATAATCGCTACGCCTTCCGTCAGCAAAGTACCGTCATCCAGCAGCAATGCAGGCACCTGCCCCTTAGGGTTAACGGCAAAGTAATCGTCACCGTTTTCGAGACGTTTTTTCATTAAATCCACACTGACGAGGGTAAAATCCTTTCCGCTCTCACGCAGGGTGATATGGGAAGCGAGAGAGCAGGCACCCGGTTTGTAGAACAATTTCATCGGTAACTCCTTTTGTCTGTGGTTTAAAGTATGGTAGTGCGTTGCTGAACAAAAAAAAAGCCGCTAACGAAAAGTTAGCGGCTTGTAAAAGAGTTTCCCTGAATTTTACGCTACAGCAGCTTTCGCCGCTTTGTCTGCAGCGTCATCCTGCGTCATACGGTGCAGTTTAGGCGCGGTCAGCAGCATCAGTACTGCAATAATGGCAGTAGCGACACCAATCTGCAAGAATACGCGACCATAAACTTCCAGTGACATCAGCGGGTCGGTAACGTTATCCGGCACAGCCATCATACCCGCAACATAACCACCAATCAGGTTTGCACCGGCAGTGGTCAGGAACCAGCTACCCATAATGAAGCCCATCAGACGCTGCGGAACGAGTTGTGCAACCATTGCCAGACCCAGACCAGAGATCATCAGTTCCCCGATGCTCTGCAGGCCATAGCTTGCGACCAGCCAGCTTACAGACACGATACCAGCGTCAGACGCGAATTTCGCACCCAGCGGCAGAATCAGGAACGCACCAGAACACATCACCATGCCGATTGCAAACTTGGTTGGCATCGGCAGGGTATCGCCCATCTTGTTATAGATAGCGGCCAGAATCGGACTACCGATGATGATCCAGAACGGGTTCAGTGCCTGATACTGCTCAGGTTCTACGGCCAGACCCAGAATGGAGTGCTCAACGTTACGAATCGCAAAGAAGTTCAGTGACGTTGGCATCTGGCTGTACAGCACGAAGAAGATAATGGCTTCGAGCATCAGGATGAAGGCAACGATCATTTTACGACGCGCAGCACCTTTCATCGCGAAGGCTTCTTTACCGAAGATAACCACGATACCGAAGGCAACAACGCCCAGCGCCATACGCGCAACTTCCTGATTGTGCAGCAGCCAGGTGGCGATAGCGATCAGTGCCACAACACCAATAATGGTCAGCAGCAGGTTACGGTAGTTGATAGGCTCGAAGTCTGGTTTTGAACCGTACTGTTTAACCCAGCGTTGGCAGAAGGCGAAGTTAACGATAGTGATCAGCAGGCCTACAACGCTCAACGCAAACGCAACACTCCAGCCGTATTTCGCGGCCAGCCACGGCGTAGCAATCATAGAGAAGAAAGAGCCGATGTTGACGGACATGTAGTACATGGTGAATGCACCGTCCAGACGCGGGTCGTTTTTCTCATAGCATGTAGAAAGCAGAGAAGACGGGTTAGCTTTAAACAGGCCGTTACCGACCGCAATAGCCGCCATACCCATATAAACGATACCGGCGTCGTGACCAGACCAGGCAACCAGAGCATAACCAATCGCCAGCACAATAGCGCCGAGCATAATTACGCGTTTAGTACCCAGTACCTTGTCACCTAACCAGCCGCCGATAGCGACCAGACCATAAACCAGGGCACTAAAGGAAGAGAAAAGGGTGATTGAATCCGCTTCAGACATACCCAGTTGTTTAACCAGGTAAACAGCCATAATTCCTTGTAGGCCGTAATAACCAAAACGTTCCCATAACTCAATCGAGAAGATGAGATAGAACGCCTTCGGTTGTTTGAAAGCGTTCAAACTGACGCTTTCAGTTGGTTTTTGGTTTGCAGTGGACACTTTTACCTCTTTTTTTACATCCCATATTAACGGGGGTGCTTTCTCGCGTTATGTCTAAAAAACATACGCGCAATTGTTATAGTGGGAGGGGAAACGGCAGGTAATGTTCACTATCTTGCACTTTCAGACAAGTCCTTTGTAATAATCTGTTACATATAACTGAGGCGGGGAATTCAACCATTCCGGGAAATGTTATCCAGCGTTAAATTTTTCAAAAAACGTAACGGCAGATTTTTTCACTGCACTGAGAGGGGGGTGATGGCTTAACGGCGATATGTTCTGCTATTTAGCGTTTTTACTAGTGAGATAGTCCAGTTTCTGAAAAATAGCCAGTATAATGTTTTGTAGGTCAATATTTGTTGCGTGTGTAAATTTAAATGATTTTAACCTGATTCTTGCAATGTTTTTACATTGCGACAGCATCGTGATCTTGATCACGAATGAATAGAAAATTTCGCTATTAAAAAAACAATTAACCTGCATTTTTAGTTATCCGCAAACGGATTACCTGATGATAACGCTAAGCAATGGCATCATTCACGTTAAAAAGATGTTTTAAAAGAGGATAAAGAAAGGTTATCAATGGGGTAATCGGTGTTACCCCTTTTCTTCAGATGTCAACTTTCTCTTTGTATTCACAAAGATCTTCAATAATACAAGAGCCACAGCGGGGCTTGCGGGCAATGCAGGTATAACGCCCGTGCAGGATCAACCAATGGTGGCAGTCGACTTTAAACTCTGCCGGAACCACTTTCAGTAGCTTTTCTTCTACCTGTTCAACGTTTTTCCCCGGCGCAAATTGAGTACGATTACAAACGCGGAAAATGTGCGTGTCGACAGCAATAGTCGGCCAGCCGAATGCAGTGTTTAATACGACGTTGGCTGTTTTACGACCTACGCCGGGCAGGGCTTCAAGCGCAGCACGATCTTCCGGAACCTCGCCATTATGCTGCTCCAGTAAGATACGGCAGGTTTTGATGATATTTTCTGCTTTGCTGTTATAAAGCCCAATCGTTTTGATATAGGTTTTAACCCCTTCAACGCCCAGTTCAAGCATCGCTGCAGGCGTATTCGCCACCGGGTAGAGTTTCGCCGTCGCCTTATTAACACTGACATCGGTCGCCTGAGCGGAAAGCAGTACGGCAATCAGCAATTCAAAAGGCGAACTGAAATTAAGCTCGGTGGTGGGATGAGGATTGTTCTCACGCAGGCGAGTGAGGATCTCCAGGCGTTTTGCTTTGTTCATCAGACATTCCCTGTTTCACCGTTTGGCAATGCACGTTCGGCAGCTGCTTCAGTACGGCGTTTTTTCATTCTTTCATCAATCAGGTATTTTCCTGCCAGCATCAGTCCCAGGCCAATAAATGCACCTGGTGGCAGCATCGCCAGCAGGAAAGGGGAGTCGGTGTGGAAAATCTCCACGCGTAATACTTTTGCCCAGCTACCTAACAGCGCATCTGCACCGTCAAACAATGTGCCATTGCCGATAATTTCGCGTAGTGAACCCAGCACGAACATGGCACAGGTTGCGCCCATACCAATTGAAAAGCCGTCCAGTGCCGAAAGCGCCGGACCTTTTTTGGCGGCGAAGGCTTCAGCGCGGCCCACAACGATACAGTTAGTGACAATCAGCGGAATAAAAATCCCTAATGATTGATACAGGCCAAAGGCGTAGGCGTTGATCAGCATCTGTACAGCGCTGACCACCGAGGCGATGATCATCACGTAAATGGGAATGCGGATCTCGGCTGGCGTCCAGTGACGCAGCGTCGAAATGGTCAGGTTGGTCAGCGTCAGTACCAGCGTAGTCGCAAGTCCTAAACCCAGAGCATTAGTGGCAGTGGACGTGACCGCCAACAGAGGACAAAGGCCGAGCAACTGGACCAGCGCAGAGTTGTTTTTCCACAACCCCTGAACAATAACGTCTTTAATTTCGCTCACGCTTTATTCTCCACAGGCAGGAAGTTGAGAAAGTTGTGCCGGTAACGTCTGAGCGTACAATCCGGCGCGTTTTACCGCATTAACCACCGCGCGGGGAGTAATCGTCGCGCCGGTGAACTGGTCGAAATCACCACCATCTTTCTTCACCGCCCAGTGCGCATCATCCGCACCACTGATTTTTTTACCCGCAAAATGGGTGATCCAGTCAGAAAGGCGCAGTTCGATTTTATCGCCAAGCCCTGGCGTTTCGTGGTGCTCTGTCACGCGCGTGCCAAGTACCGTGCCGTTAAAATCGGCTCCCACCAGCAGCTGAATCGCACCGGAATAGCCATCTGGCGCGGTTGCTTCCAGAACGGCGGCTACCGGTTTGTCATCCTGTTTGGCGATGTAAACCCGATGCTCACCTTTACCTAACTCTGGCGCAGTTACCAGATAGCAACTCTGTGCCAGCGCATTGTTATAGCGTTCGGCTGGCAGCACCTGATCAAATAATGCCTTTTGTTGCAGACTTGCCTGTTCAGCAATCGTCGTTTTGGTCATCTGGTTGATGGCCGCAGTTAACCCTGTTGAACCCGCTGCAAATAGCGCTAACGTAATGCCGTGTTTTCGGATAGTTTTCAGCATGGTTTACCCTTTGCGATGGCCGTAGACGCGCGGACGCGTGTAGTAATCGATCAGAGGAACCGTGATGTTCGCCAGCAGGACGGCAAAAGCCACGCCGTCAGGATAGCCGCCGAAACTGCGGATCAACCAGACTAATAAGCCCGCAAGCGCGCCGAAAATAAGACGACCACGATTGGTCGTAGAAGCGGTAACCGGGTCAGTCAAAATAAAGAATGCGCCGAGCATGGTCGCACCAGACAGCAGATGAATTTGCGGTGCTGCCAGTGTTTCTGGTGAGAACAACCAGCCCAACGTTGCGCATAACGCCAGCGTTACTAAGAAGCTGAGGGGAATATGCCAGCGAATCGCTTTCTGCCATAGCAACCACAGGCCGCCAGCCAGCCAGGCGAGATTTACCCATTGCCAACCAGCGCCCGCCAGAATACCGCTGTAGATCGGATATTGCATAATCTGTTCAACCGAATGACCGGCACGGACAGAGGTTTTAAATGTATCCAGCGGTGTCGCCTGACTAATGCCATCAATACCTAAGTGTAGTGTGTTCATATCAGCACCACTGGCGGTATGCCCGCTGAAAATAACCTGTATGGCGTCGATAAAACCAGGGATGTTGACCGCAATTTCATGTGGCGGTAACCAGCTGGTCATCTGCACCGGGAAGGAGATCAGTAAGACCACATAACCAATCATTGCCGGATTAAACGGGTTTTGCCCCAGACCGCCATACAACTGTTTAGCGATGATCACCGCAAACACCGAACCCAGCACGACCATCCACCATGGCGCGAGGGGGGGAATACTTACCGCCAGCAATAAGCCTGTCAGCAATGCTGAGTTATCTTTCAACGTTGCGGCTACCGACTGCTTGCGTAGTTTGAGTACGAGAGCTTCGGCTAACAGAGTACTAACCGATGCCAACAGGATCTGAACGAGAGTACCCCAACCAAAAAACCACAGTTGCGCTGCGATTCCTGGCACGGCTGCGAGCAACACCAACAGCATAATGCGCGATGTCTGGCGCTGGTTATGGGTATAAGGGGAGCTAGCTATTCTGAATACCATTTAGTCCTCGTTTACAACCTTTTGCTGGGCGGCTTTTTTGGCCTGAGCGCGGGCAATAGCCGCGGCAACTGCCGCTTTGCGCGGATCAACCTGTTCTTCTGGTTCTGCGTTAGTCTGTTGCTGTTCCAGCTTGCGCGCTTTGGCACGGGCAATAGCGGCTTCGACGGCGGCTTTGCGCGGATCAACCTGTTCTTCAGGTACCGCATTAGCCTGTTGCTGTTCCAGTTTGCGCGCTTTGGCTCGGGCAATAGCGGCTTCGATGGCGGCTTTGCGCGGATCAACCTGTTCTTCTGGTTCCGCATTAGCCTGTTGCTGTTCCAGCTTGCGCGCTTTGGCGCGGGCGATAGCTGCTTCAACGGCAGTTTTACGTGGATCAGCAACGGTTGCTGCGTCGTTAGTTTGCTGCAGTTCTGCCTGTTTCGCTCTGGCTTGCGCTTTACGGGCTTCCCGTGCTGCAATAATTGCACTGTTATCCGGGCGTTCGCCCGCTTTAATCACAATAGGCTGTGTAGCCTGGGCCTGTTTCTCTTTCACCCGCGCCAGAGCGGCAGCAATCGCATCTTTATCTTTGGCTGCAGGTTGAACGGCTGCGCTCTTATGTCGTTCAAGGCGAGCCGCTTTTTCGCGCTCCAGACGAGCCTGGCGCGCTTCGAAACGCGCTTTGGCTTCTGCGGCGCGCTTTTCTTCCTGACGAATAGCCGCAATTTCAGCTTTTTCCTGACGGAAATATTGCACCAGGGGAATATTGCTCGGGCAAACCCACGCGCAAGCCCCACATTCAATGCAATCAGCAATGTTATGCGTGGTAGCTTTATCGTGTTGCTGACCTTTGCTGAACCAGTACAACTGTTGCGGCAAAAGATCCGCAGGGCAGGCGTCAGCACAGGCGCTACACCGGATGCAGCTTTGTTCTTCCTGTGGTTCGCCAAGTTCATTGGCAGAGGGAGCCAACAGACAGTTGGTAATCTTTACGACCGGGACATCCAGCCATGGCAAGGTAAAGCCCATTAGCGGGCCACCCATAATCACCATTTGATCGGCAGAGGGGCAGAATCGGGCATCATTCAATAAATGACGCACTGGCGTCCCCAGCCGTGCCCAGACGTTGCCCGGGCGAGCGATTGCTTCGCCAGTCAGGGTTACAACACGCTCGGTAATCGGCTCGCCATCAATAACGGCACGTTTCACTGCATAAGCAGTGCCGACGTTTTGCATTAATACGCCGATATCGGATGAACGCCCGCCATGTGGAACCTGCTTCCCGGTCAGAATGTAGGTTAATTGTTTAGCACCGCCAGAAGGATATTTGGTTGGAATCACCCGCAGAGAAATATCGTTAGAGTCCGCCAGCACCGCGCGCAGCATGGAAATCGCCTGCGGTTTGTTATCTTCAATGCCGATAAGAATTTCGCGTGGCTGCAGAATATGCGCAAGAATGCGAATACCCTCTACGACCTGAGCCGCGCAATCCTGCATCAAACGGTCATCGGCGGTAATGTACGGCTCGCACTCAGCCGCGTTGATAATCAACGTTTCAATCTTATCTCCGCCACCCTGCAATTTAACGCCTGTCGGGAATCCTGCACCGCCCAGCCCGGCAACACCAAACTGATGTATGCGCTCGATTAACTCTTCGCGACTGCGAGTGCGATAATCGGCCCAGCCGTCGCGCGGGATCCAGCAGTCTTCACCATCGGCATCAATAATCACGCTTAATTCAGCTAAAGCTGAAGGATGAGCCGTAGAGTGGGGCGCAATAGCCGTAACGGTACCCGAGGTGGGCGCGTGAACAGGCAGCATTTTGCCGCGACCACGGGTAAGCGGCTGGCCGCGCAATACTTTATCGCCGACGCTAACGCACAACTCACCTTCAGCGCCAATATGCTGTTTCAGTGGAATAACAAAACGCTGCGCCAGTGGTACCTGGCGCAGGGGTGTACCGTTGGACTGGGTTTTCATCTCCGGTGGATGGATGCCGCCGTTGAAATCCCAGATTTTATTTTTTCTGAATGCAGAGAATAACTTAAGCATGGTGTTCCACGGGAATGATACGCACGGGAATGGTGTTCAGATCCCATTTCCAGGAGTCAGGTGTTTCTGCGACCGGTTGCAACGAGATGCAGTGCGTCGGGCACGGATCAACACATAAATTGCAGCCCGTACAGAGATCACTCATTACCGTATGCATGGCACGGGTAGCGCCAACGATGGCGTCTACCGGACAAGCCTGAATACATTTAGTGCAGCCAATACAGTTATTTTCATCAATAACCGCCACCATCCGCGCAGGCGTTAGCTCTTGCGCTTCGCCATCCAGCGGCTGCGGCTCGACATTAAGCAACTCGGCAATTTTTAGCATCACAGCTTCGCCACCTGGGGCGCAACGGTTGATTTTTTCACCGTTACAGCTGATGGCTTCCGCGTAGGGGCGACAGCCGGGATAACCGCACTGACCACACTGGCTCTGCGGTAAGATTTCGTCAATTTTCTCAACGACCGGATCGTCTTCCACCGCAAAACGGCGGGAGGCATAACCCAGAATGGCGCCAAACGCCAGGCCCAGCAGGCTCACGGCGGCAACGGCAATCCAGATAGCATTCATTACAACTTCACCAAACCACTAAAGCCCATAAAGGCCAGAGACATAAGACCTGCGGTAATTAACGCAATGGCATTACCGCGAAAAGGTGCCGGGACATCAGCCACAGCAAGGCGTTCGCGGATGGCGGCGAAGAGCACCATCACCAGCGAGAAACCGACAGCGGCGGAAAAACCGTACAGCGCCGACTGCAAGAAATTGTGCCCGAGATTGATATTCAGCAACGCCACGCCGAGCACTGCACAGTTGGTGGTGATAAGCGGCAAAAAAATCCCCAGCAGACGGTAAAGCACCGGGCTGGTTTTGCGCACCACCATCTCGGTGAACTGCACGACCACAGCAATCACCAGAATAAATGCCAGGGTGCGCAGGTAAATCAGATTAAGTGGGATCAAAATCCACTTATCGATAAGCCAGGCGCAAATAGACGCCAGCGTCATCACAAACGTTGTTGCCAGCCCCATGCCCATCGCGGTTTCCAGTTTTTTGGAAACCCCCATAAACGGACAGAGACCGAGAAACTTGACCAGTACAAAGTTATTGACCAGTACAGTTCCGACAAACAGTAACAGGTAGTCAGTCATTTTTCGGCCTGAAATAAAAAAGCCGCCTATTATCCGTTAATCCAGAGCAGGCGACAACAGGTTAACTGTAAGGTTATTACGGATTCACAAACGTCGCTTTTACCCGCGACGAGCGTTTGAAATAGGAGACGATCAATGCGGTTGCCAACAAAGTAAACAGCAACTGGCGAACGGCTATGCCATCTTCCACGGGTGAAAAAGCGAATGCTTTTACTGCCAGCAATACGGAAATAAGCAGCCAGATAATATAGTGTTTAGGAACACAACGCCGACGTTTAAAGAAAGCGATGGTCAACCACAGTGTGTAATACCACATGGCGATAGCGGTAATAAAAGAAACGCCCCATAAGATTTGTGTCGTCAGTGCTTGTCCGCCGAGCGTTTGAAATGTTTGCGGAGAAGATAACGCAGCGGTATACAGCAACAACGCCAGCGTCGTACTCAACAGAGCGACTAAAAGCCAGGCCAACGGGCCAAGCAACCAGCCTCCAATACGTTGTGGCGTTGTGGTGGTCATAGGTTCTCCAGAATAGCGACGCAAACAGGCAAATCTAATTTTAGGGGCGTTATTATAAGGCTTTTATAACCGATCGCTACTTTCTTTATTGGACATAGTGCCAGACGGACTTCGGTACCTGGCCGAGGTCAAACAAACGCCCGCCAGAAACCAGCTCTGCGCGACGGTGATCGGCAGCACGATACATATTGATCAGTTCCTGATCGTCCGTCAGGGTGTAATTAAGATGGTCGTAGAGTTTTTCCAGACTTTCGAGTGAACTGATTTTGCGAAATTTTAATAAGTAGTCCTGAACAGTCATAAAAGGTCCATAAAATAATTAATACCAAAGGGGTAGGTATTATTAGTGATGATAAAATTTCACCAAAAGTGAACGCTTGTGTTATTACAATAATAAGAATGCGCTGATGGCAAATATTCAGGGATGAAAAACTGCTCTGAAAAGAGTAACGCGCTTTACTATCCCTGACAATCACCAACAACATCGAACAAGATAATAAATTCCTGGTTTAATATCCGACAAGTGAAAACATGCACCCGGACGGGCAGCATGGCGCTCTACAAGCGCAGAGCTTACTTGTGTTGTACCGAAGCACTCTGTTCAGGTGGCTGATAGTTGTCAATGTGACTCGCCACGCCAAGAAGAATGACTGAAACGACAAGAACGATCCAACCTGTTAATTCAATAAGACGATTCATTACAGCCCACATCTCTCTTGATTGATCCATTAACTTCAGGGGGTAAATGTTACTTAGCAATAATAGCTCCAGCAAGATTTTTACTGAGGTTTTTGCGATATTTAGCTTTTGTCGTTGGAAAATTCGCTATTTTTTTGACTTAAGTTAAACAACATCCCTTATTGCTGGCAGGTTATTAAACTGTTGAGCGTGGGTAAAGGATAGTGTCAAATAGCAATCATACTTCAATGAGAGGCAATGACATGAGCGACAACATCCGTGTTGGGTTGATTGGGTATGGTTATGCGAGCAAAACCTTCCATGCGCCCCTGATTGCGGGCACGCCCGGGCTGGAACTGGCGGTAATCTCCAGCAGTGATGAAACAAAAGTAAAAGCCGACTGGCCAACGGTTACGGTTGTCTCTGAGCCGAAGCATCTGTTTAACGATCCCAACATAGACCTGATTGTCATTCCTACACCCAACGATACCCATTTCCCGTTAGCCAAAGCGGCGCTTGAGGCGGGTAAACATGTGGTCGTTGATAAACCCTTTACCGTGACACTGTCACAAGCGCGAGAGCTGGATGCGCTGGCAAAAAGCCTGGGGCGTGTGCTGTCTGTATTCCATAACCGTCGTTGGGATAGCGATTTCTTGACGCTAAAAGGTTTGCTCGCGGAAGGCGTGCTGGGTGAAGTTGCTTACTTTGAGTCTCATTTTGACCGCTTCCGTCCGCAGGTGCGCGATCGTTGGCGTGAACAGGGCGGCCCAGGCAGCGGTATCTGGTACGATTTAGCACCGCATCTTCTTGATCAGGCCATTACGCTATTTGGTTTACCGGTCAGCATGACGGTAGATTTGGCACAGTTACGGCCCGGAGCGCAGTCGACCGATTATTTCCACGCCATCTTGTCCTATCCACAGCGGCGAGTCATTTTACACGGTACCATGCTGGCAGCCGCTGAGTCAGCACGGTATATCGTGCATGGATCCCGAGGCAGTTATGTGAAATATGGCCTCGATCCACAGGAAGAACGTCTGAAAAATGGCGAGCGTCTGCCGCAGGAAGACTGGGGCTACGATATGCGTGATGGCGTACTTACCCGCGTGGAAGGTGAGGAACGTGTCGAAGAAACGCTGTTGACGGTACCTGGGAATTATCCGGCTTACTATGCGGCTATTCGTGATGCGTTAAATGGCGATGGTGAAAATCCGGTTCCGGCAAGCCAGGCAATCCAGGTAATGGAGTTGATTGAGCTGGGCATCGAATCCGCCAAACATCGCGCGACTTTGTGCCTTGCATGAAAAATGGATGGTGCAATTTGCACCATCCATTTTGTTACTTCGCGGCGACTTTTTCTCGCAGTGCGCGTTTTTCCTCAGCGCTGAGGAAAGCCATTTCCAGACCATTAATCTGTGCCTGGCGGATTTGCTCGCGGGATAACCCAGCAGCTGGCGCGGCAACGGTATATTCGTGAATGATATCCACTCCCTGTACGCCGGGATCGTCAGTGTTAATGCCGGCACGAATGCCATGCTCAAGGAACGTTTTCAGCGGATGTGCAGCCAGCTCTGCTACGGTGCTGGTCTGAATATTGGAGGTCAGACAGGATTCAATACCAATTTGTTGCTCGGCGAGAAAATCCATCAGCGCCCGATCTTCAATGGCTTTTACGCCATGTCCAATACGCTCCGCACCCAGTTCACGAATCGCCTGCCAGATGCTTTCCGGCCCGGCAGCTTCGCCTGCATGGACGGTAATATGCCAGCCCGCATCACGCGCAAGGTTGAAGTGAGAAAGGAACAGACTTCCCGGGAAACCAAGTTCATCACCGGCTAAATCAAGTGCGGTAATCTGGTCACGGTGGGCTAAAAAGGCCTCCAGCTCTTGCTGACAGGCGGCTTCGCCGAAGGTTCGGCTCATAATGCCGATAAGCTTCGCCTGCACACCAAAAGTGCGGCAACCTTCACGTACGCCATCGATCACCGCTTCGACAACACCCGCTACAGGCAGCTTATGTGCCATTGCCATGTAGCCTGGTGAAAAACGCAGCTCGACATAGTGCAGGCCGTTACGGGCTGCATCTTCAATGTTTTCAAATGCCACGCGGCGGCAGGCATCAAGAGAGGCGAGAACTTTAACGCCCCAGTCAAGTTTGGTCAGAAAGCTCACCAGATCGGGTTCGTTGGCAATGACCTGAACGTGGGGAATCAGTGTTTCCAGGGATTGTGCAGGAAGCGAGATATTATACTGGCGGCCAAGTTCAAGAATGGTCTGGGGACGAATGTTGCCATCAAGGTGGCGATGGATATCAGTTAATGGCAGGGTGGTATCAATCATGGTCGCACTCTTTTTCTGGATATAAAAGTGCGCACCATTATAAAAACAAAGCAGGGTAAAAATCCACGATTGCGCAACGATTTTTTACGTTGCGCAATTGGGGTTAACGAACAGCGCGGATGGCGTTAATTAATCCAGCCACACCTTTTTCCAGTTTCGAACGTGGGCAGCCGGCATTGAGACGGACAAAACCACGACCTTCTTCACCGTAGGTATACCCCGGCATGATCGCGACTCTTTCTTGTTCGATAAGTGCTTTTTGCAACGCGTTGTCGTCAATATTCAACGGACGTAAATCAAGCCATGCCAGATAAGTGGATTGTGGGATCTGCCAGTTGAGTTCAGGAAACGCGGCGTTCATTTTATCTGCGATATACGTGAGGTTATCTTTCAGATAGATGCGTAAGGCATCCAGCCACGGCGCGCCTTGCTGATAGGCGGCGATATGGGCAGTTAACGCCAGTACCGAAGGGGAAGAAAGCCCATCACGGCCTTTCAGTGCCGATAAATAGGCATCGCGGCTACTGCTATTTTCTATAATCCCGTAAGCACCGGTCAGGGCGGGAATATTGAAACTTTTCGAGCCCGACGTTAGCAACGCCCAGTCTCCGCGAGCCACATTACTCCAGGGAATATGCGGCTGCTCGCCCCAAACCATATCCATATGGATTTCATCGGAAATAACCCGCACACCATGACGCTCGCACAGGTCAGCCATGATCTCCAGCTCATCGCACGTCCACACTTTCCCGGTAGGATTCTGTGGGCTACACAGGAGCATAATTTTACATTCTGGTTTCGCCAACACGGCTTCCAACTTGCCCATATCGCAAAACCAACCATCAGCCTGCTTCTCTAAAGCAACGGGCATTACTGTGCGCTGGTTACCTTCAATGGCCTTGTAAAATGCGTCATAGGCGGGTGTGTGGATCACCACGCCTTCACCTGTTTCAGACCACTGACGAATCAGTTCTGAAACCATATAGATGACAGAAGGGCCATACACCACCGTCTGAGAATCGATGGCGGTGTAATGCTGGGTGGAAAACCAGTGGGCAATAGCCGCGAGAAACTCATCGTTTTTCCAGCGGCTGTAGCCAAATACGCCGTGCATCAGGCGCTGATTCAGCGCCTCTATAATGCAGGGGGCAGTGGCAAAATCCATGTCTGAAATCGTGAACGGTAACAGGTCAGCAGTGCCGAAACGGTCAGCGACATAATCCCACTGTGTACACCATGTGCCATGACGATCCACGACCTTTGAAAAATCGAACATATCTTATCCTTATGCCTGGACAGTATGCATCAGACCGGCCATTTCATCTTTTACTGACTGAACTTGTGGCCCGATAACAACCTGCAGGTTATGTTGATTAAGTTGTACTACGCCAATTGCCCGATTGTCCTTCAGTGCCTGCACATTAACAAGCGACATATCTTTCACAGACAAACGCAGACGGGTAATGCAGTTATCGAGGCTGACAATATTGTCGGCACCGCCTAATGCTTCGAGGATTGCAGGAACGTTGTAACCTGATTTACCCGGCGCAGCGGCAACGGCTTTTTCGATTGAGCTGGCAACTTCGCTATCGCGCCCCGGGGTTTTGAGATTGAAGCGGGTGATAGCGAAACGGAAGATGGCGTAGTAAACGACAAACCAGATTGCCGCCACCACTGACACCATGTACCACTTGGTTGACAGACCATGCAAAATACCGAACACCACGAAGTCGATGATATTGCCGTCGGTATTACCGATGGTGACGCCGAGCACAGACATGACGGTGAAGCCGAGGCCGGTTAACAGCGCGTGGATGACATACAGAACTGGCGCTACGAACAGGAATTCCAGCGGTTCGGTAGTGCCGCCAACGACGCAGGCGATCAGGCCAGAAATCAGCAGACCTTTAATTTTATGGCGATTTTCCGGGCGCGCGCAGTGATACATAGCTAACGCTGCAGCTGGCAGACCGCCGAGAAACGCAGGCATTTTACCTTGCGAAAGGAAACGCGTGGCGCTTTCAGAAAAACCGTGAGTGGTCGGGCAACTCAATTGCGCCTGGAAGATGGTCAGTGCGCCGCTGACGGTTTGACCGCAGACTTCCTGCGTGCCGCCTGCGTCGGTAAAGCGAATTAATGCCACCAGAATGTGATGCAGACCAAACGGCAACAGCAGACGTTCACCGGTACCAAACAGCATCGGTCCGAAATCACCCGCGCTGTTTATCATATGGCCCAAGCCGCTAATACCCATGGCGAAAATCGGCCAGACTAATGGAATCACCAGGCCGACAAGGCCCATCACCAGCGAGGAGATAATTGGTACGAAGCGCGTACCGCCGAAGAATGCCAGCGCATCCGGCAGGCGGATATTATGGAAACGCTCATGCAGCATCCAGACGATAATACCGGCGATCACCGCACCGAGGATCCCGGTATCGATCGACTGGATCCCAAGAATGCTCTGGATGTTATTGGCTTTCAGAACCGCGGCATCCGTGGTTGGCAGAATGCCTTTATTGGTCAACCAGAAGTTTACCGCGAGGTTCATTACCGCATAACCGACGAAGCCAGCGAATGCCGCTACGCCTTTATTTTCGCGTGCCAGGCCCAGCGGGATGGCGATACAGAACATGACAGGCAGGAAACTAAAAGCAAACGAGCCAATCTTACTCATCCAGGTAAAGATAGCCTGCAACACGGGGTTGCCCAGGACCGGGATCAGGGTTATGACATCATGGCTGCTAAGAGAACTACCAATGCCGAGCATAATGCCGCAGAACGACAATAATGCCACGGGTAACATGAAGGTTTTGCCTAACTGCTGGAAGAACTCCCACAGCGTGACTTTCGGTGCTGTTTTCGCCGTCATAAAACGACTCCTCGTAGAGAACAATCTGGATTCAGTAAATTGCGCGAGAAGATAAAACGTTTTATCAAATTTTAGTGAGGCATAAATCACATTACGCAACGATAATAGCGGGTATAAGATAAATAAAAGGTAAAACGTTTTATCTGTCACATAATCAGGGAGTAGGTCATCTGCATGGCTACCGCCAAAAAAATAACCATTCATGATGTTGCGCTGGCTGCGGGCGTGTCGGTAAGTACCGTTTCGCTGGTGCTTAGTGGCAAAGGGCGAATCTCTACCGCCACAGGAGAACGCGTTAACGCCGCCATTGAAGAGCTGGGATTTGTGCGCAATCGCCAGGCGTCGGCGCTGCGCGGCGGGCAAAGCGGCGTCATTGGTTTGATCGTCCGTGATTTATCTGCGCCGTTTTACGCCGAATTGACGGCCGGATTGACGGAAGCTCTGGAAGCGCAGGGACGGATGGTTTTTTTGCTTCACGGCTGTAAAGACGGCGAGCAGCTGGCACAGCGGTTTTCACTGTTACTGAATCAGGGGGTCGATGGTGTGGTAATTGCCGGGGCTGCAGGAAGCAGCGATGACCTGCGACGGATGGCAGAAGAAAAAGCTATCCCGGTGATTTTCGCTTCCCGTGCCAGTTATCTTGATGATGTTGATACGGTTCGCCCGGACAACATGCAGGCTGCACAGTTGTTGACGGAGCATCTCATTCGCAATGGGCATCAGCGGATCGCCTGGCTGGGAGGGCAAAGTTCCTCATTAACCCGGGCAGAACGGGTGGGAGGCTATTGTGCAACTCTACTAAAATTTGGCCTGCCGTTTCACAGCGATTGGGTGCTGGAGTGCACATCCAGCCAGAAGCAAGCTGCGGAAGCTATCACGGCGCTTTTACGTCATAACCCGACCATCAGTGCTGTGGTTTGCTATAACGAAACTATTGCGATGGGGGCATGGTTTGGTTTGCTGAAAGCAGGGCGGCAAAGCGGGGAAAGCGGAGTCGATCGTTACTTTGAGCAACAAGTTTCGCTGGCGGCATTTACCGATGCGACACCAACCACACTTGATGATATACCCGTTACCTGGGCCAGCACGCCTGCGCGGGAACTTGGTACCACACTTGCGGATCGCATGATGCAAAAAATCACCCATGAAGAGACGCATTCACGCAATCTTATTATTCCCGCCCGGCTCATTGCAGCGAAATAATCCTCTCTTTATCTGCTATACTTGGTAGTGTCCTTTCCTCAAGGTTAATGATAAAAAATGTGGCACACAGGCGGTGTAATGCCGATCAGTTAAGGATCAGTTGACCGATCCAGTGGCTGTGTAAGAATCCGGAAACGCTCACTTGTTTCCGGATTTTTTTATGCACATTGGACAGGCTCTTGATCTGGTATCCCGTTACGATTCTCTGCGTAACCCACTGACTTCTCTGGGGGATTACCTCGACCCCGAACTCATCTCTCGTTGCCTTGCCGAATCAGGTACTGTAACGCTACGCAAGCGCCGTCTTCCCCTCGAAATGATGGTCTGGTGTATTGTTGGCATGGCGCTTGAGCGTAAAGAACCTCTTCACCAGATTGTGAATCGCCTGGACATCATGCTGCCGGGCAATCGCCCCTTCG
>NZ_MECT01000010.1:0-13641 GCF_001722145.1 Shigella sp. FC1544 | reverse complement strand
TTTCTGGTGCGTACCGGGCTGAGAGGCGGTGTAAGTGAACTGTAGTTGCCATGTTTTACGGCAATGAGAGCAGAGATAGCGCTGATGTCCGGCAGTGCTTTTGCCGTTACGCACCACGCCTTCAGTAGCGGAGCAGGAAGGACATCTGATGGAAATGGAAGCCACGCAAGCACCTTAAAATCACCATCATACACTAAATCAGTAAGTTGGCAGCATTACCCCCTCCTGGATGTTTACCGCGATTATTGCCGTATGCATTCTGTTTATTATTGGAATTATTTTCGCCAGGCTCTATCGTCGCGCTTCGGCAGAGCAAGCTTTTGTTCGTACTGGTTTAGGTGGGCAAAAAGTGGTGATGAGCGGTGGCGCAATCGTGATGCCGATCTTTCATGAAATAATCCCCATCAATATGAATACTCTGAAGCTGGAAGTCAGCCGCTCAACCATTGATAGCCTGATTACGAAAGATCGTATGCGTGTCGATGTAGTAGTCGCTTTCTTTGTACGGGTAAAACCGTCTGTAGAAGGCATCGCCACTGCGGCGCAGACGTTGGGGCAACGCACGCTATCACCAGAAGACTTACGTATGTTGGTTGAAGATAAATTTGTCGATGCCCTCCGTGCAACAGCTGCACAAATGACCATGCATGAGTTACAGGATACCCGCGAGAACTTCGTGCAGGGAGTACAAAATACTGTCGCAGAAGACCTGTCGAAAAACGGTCTTGAGCTGGAAAGCGTTTCACTTACCAACTTTAACCAGACCTCGAAAGAACATTTCAATCCGAACAATGCCTTTGACGCCGAAGGTTTAACCAAACTGATTCAGGAGACGGAGCGCCGTCGTCGCGAACGTAACGAAGTTGAACAGGATGTAGAAGTTGCGGTGCGTGAGAAAAACCGTGATGCACTTTCGCGCAAGTTGGAGATTGAACAACAAGAAGCGTTTATGACGTTTGAGCAGGAGCAGCAGGTTAAAACCCGTACTGCCGAACAGAATGCACGTATTGCGGCTTTTGAAGCTGAACGTCGTCGTGAAGCAGAGCAGACGCGAATTCTGGCTGAACGACAAATTCAGGAAACGGAGATCGAGCGCGAGCAGGCCGTCCGCTCAAGAAAGGTTGAGGCTGAACGTGAAGTTCGTATTAAAGAGATCGAACAGCAGCAGGTCACCGAAATCGCCAACCAGACGAAATCGATCGCTATTGCCGCCAAATCGGAACAACAGTCCCAGGCAGAAGCGCGTGCTAATCTTGCACTCGCAGAAGCAGTAAGTGCGCAACAAAACGTAGAAACCACTCGCCAGACCGCAGAAGCCGATCGTGCTAAACAAGTTGCCCTAATCGCTGCCGCGCAGGATGCAGAAACCAAAGCGGTTGAACTGACCGTGCGAGCGAAAGCAGAAAAAGAAGCCGCAGAGATGCAGGCGGCGGCTATCGTTGAGTTAGCCGAAGCTACACGTAAAAAGGGTCTGGCGGAAGCAGAAGCACAACGTGCGCTGAACGATGCTATCAACGTACTTTCTGATGAACAAACCAGCCTTAAATTCAAACTGGCCTTGTTGCAGGCGCTACCTGCGGTAATAGAAAAATCCGTTGAGCCGATGAAATCTATTGACGGTATCAAGATTATTCAGGTCGATGGTCTGAATCGTGGCAGCGCTGCGGGTGATGCAAACACGGGTAATGTGGGGGGCGGAAACCTGGCGGAACAAGCATTATCAGCCGCTCTCTCTTACCGCACACAGGCACCGCTGATTGACTCCTTGCTCAATGAAATTGGCGTTTCAGGCGGCTCACTGGCGGCATTGACTTCACCCTTAACCTCAACAACTCCCGTCGCCGAAAACGTAGAATAAATTTTCAGCTATGAACGTCCCTGGCACAAAAAGCCGGGGATTTTTTATATCTGCGTTCCGCTAAAAACTGCAAATGATCAGGTCGTTGCAACGTTTTGCGTGACCGCTCGGGGAAGGCAAAACTGCCTCTGGGAAAGCGTTGCGCGAGGTCCGGCGCTCATCAACAATCGGGGAGTCAGCAAAGGGCTGAAACGGGAAAGCCCCTCCCGAGGAAGGGGCCTTACAGAAGGAAAGGGTTATGATGAAGCTCGTCATCATACTGATTGTGTTGTTACTCGTAAGTTTCGCAGCTTATTAACAGCCAATCAGAGGGGGGAGAAATCCTCCCTCACCCTTGTTCCTTTACTTTAGGTTGAAAAAAAATCAGCGTCAAGAAGGTTTCATTAACACATATCCCTGGCCCAAAAAGCCGGGGATTTTTTATATCTGCGTTCCGCTAAAAGGTGCAAATGCTCAGGACGTTGCAGCGTTTTGCGTGACTGCTCGGGGAAGGCAAAACTGCTTCAGGGAAAGCGTTGCGCGGGGTCCGGCGCTCATCAACAATCGGGGAGTCAGCAAGGGGCTGAAACGGGAAAGCCCCTCCCGAGGAAGGGGCCTTATAGAAGGAAAGGGTTATGATGAAGTTCGTCATCATACTGGTTGTGTTGTTACTGTTAAGTTTCCCGACTTACTAACAACTGATCAGAGGGGGGAGAAATCCTCCCTTACCCTTGTTCCTTTACTTTAGGTTGAAAAAACAACAGCGTCAATAGGCCTGCCTGCTACGAAGCGAGATCTGTGAACCGCTTTCCGGTTAGCCTTTTTTATCCTGTTGGATCTTCTTGATGATGTTAGTGGTCGAGCAACCGTCTTCGAAGTTGAGCACCAGCACTTCGCCGCCGTTGGCCCAGACTTCTTTACTCCCGGCGATCTCTTCTGGTTTATAGTCGCCACCCTTCACCAGTAAATCTGGCAGGATCCCGGCGATCAAGCGCTGCGGCGTGTCTTCTTCAAACGACACCACCCAGTCGACCGCTTCCAGTGCGCCCAGCACAATCATACGCAGTTCGAGTGGGTTAACGGGGCGGGAATCCCCTTTCAGCCGTTTGGTGGAGGCATCGCTGTTCACAGCGACAATCAGACGGTCACCCAGTTTGCGAGCATTTGCCAGATAGGAGACGTGCCCGGCGTGCAGGATGTCAAAGACACCGTTGGTCATTACCACCTTTTCGCCGCGTTTACGCGCTGCCGCTACGGCCAGCTTCAGTTCCTCTTCGGTCATCACGCCAAAGCCGGTATCTGCGCGCCCACGCACTGCATTTTCCAGCTCGATCGGCGAAACCGTGGAGGTTCCCAGTTTGCCGACCACCACGCCAGCCGCCGCATTGGCAAAGAAGCAGGCTTCTTCCAGCGAATTACCCGCTGCCAGCGTTGCCGCCAGGACGCCAATCACCGTGTCGCCCGCACCGGTAACGTCATACACTTCCTGCGCCTGGGTTGGCATATGCAGCGGCGCTTTACCCGGTTGCAGCAGCGACATACCCTGTTCGGAACGGGTCACTAACAGAGCCGAGAGTTCGTAATCGGCAATCAGTTTCATGCCGCGCTCAACAATCTCTTCTTCGGTCTTACATTTACCGACAACAGCTTCAAATTCCGAGAGATTCGGCGTTAACAGCGTAGCGCCGCGGTAGCGCTCAAAATCGGTACCTTTTGGATCAATCAGCACCGGAACGCCCGCTTTACGCGCCAGTTGGATCATCTGCTGTACGCTTGCCAGCGCACCTTTGGCGTAGTCAGAAAGCACCAGCGCGCCAATCGAACTCAGCGCCTGATTAATCCGCTCGTGCAGCGGCTGCGGATCAACGCCTTCGAAACCTTCTTCGAAATCCAGACGGATCAGCTGTTGGTTGCGGGAAAGTACCCGTAATTTGGTGATGGTCGGATGCGTCGGTACAGAAACGAAGTCGCATTTGACGTTGACGTCGGCCAGAGATTTACTCAGCGCGCGCGCTGCATCGTCAATGCCCGTCAACCCGACCAGGCGTGCATTAGCACCGAGAGAAGCGATATTCATCGCCACGTTAGCCGCGCCGCCCGGACGTTCTTCGATGGTATTCACTTTAACCACGGGCACCGGCGCTTCCGGCGAGATACGGCTGGTGGGACCGTACCAGTAACGATCCAGCATTACATCACCAACCACCATCACTCCTGCACGTTCAAACTCTGACAGCGTTACTTTCATTCCTGTCTCCTGAGAGATTCAAAATTTGCGCGCGATAATACCATACTTCATTCTTCCACCAGCCACTTCTGCCAGCTTGCCCGCACCAGATCACGCTCTGCGGTGAAGCAATCCTCCGACACATGGCCCGGCAATTCCTGTAATGCCAGATGATGAAGTTCATCGCGCAGCGTCGTGTAAGCACGGGTCAGCGCCATCGCTTCCTGCTCTTCCATAATGTCGTTTTGCGCCAGCAGCTCCAGAATACGCACGTTGTCTGACCAGCGCGTTAACTTCGGTTTTTCATGAGCGTAGCGCAACACCAGATATTGGGTAATAAATTCGATATCGGTAATTCCGCCTTCATCGGCTTTGATATCAAAGCGATTACGATGTTTATTGCCGAGATGAGCGCGCATTTTCTCGCGCATTTCCCGCACTTTCGTTTGCAGAGTTTTACCTTCACGCGGCAGCGTCATAATCTCGCGATGCACTGCGTCAAAGTGCGCGGTGAGCTGCGGATCGCCGTACACTACACGCGCACGCACCAGCGCCTGATGCTCCCACGTCCAGGCCTCGTTTTTCTGATAATCAGCAAATGCTTCTGCGGATGTCACCAGCATTCCCGCCGCCCCGGACGGACGCAGTCGTGCATCCACTTCATACAAAATGCCGGAAGAGGTTCGCGTATTGAACAGATGCATAATGCGTTGCGCCAGACGCAGATAAAACTGTCGCCCGTCGATTTCCCGCTCGCCGTCAGTCATCGCATCCATTGGGCAATCATGGAGGAAGATCAGGTCAAGATCGGAACTGTAGCCTAACTCCCAGCCGCCCAGCTTGCCGTAGCCGACCACCGCAAAACCACGGCCTTCGCGATCGTTGAGGTGATTTGGCTTACCGTAGCGGGCCACCATTTGAACCCACGCCTGCTGAACGACGGCATCTATCATAGCCTCTGCCAGCCAGGTTAAGTGATCGCTCACTTTCATCACCGGTAGCGTACCAGCGATATCCGCTGCGGCGATGCGTAACAGCTGCGCCTGTTTGAACTGACGCAGCGCCTCAAGCTGTTGCTCTTCGTCATCTTCCGGCACGCGCAGCAAATACTGGCGCAACTCATCGCGGTAGGCATCGGTCGCCGTCGGCTGGTAAAGAGTGTTTGGATCGAGCAATTCATCCAGCAATAATGGATAACGCGCCAGCTGGCTGGCAATCATCGGCGATGCGGCACACAGAGAAATCAAATGTTTAAGCGCCGCAGGGAATTCACTGAGCAATTCTAAATAGGTGGTGCGGGTAACAATCCCCACCAGCAAGGCGGTAATGCGCGACAGCGTAACGGCAGCGTCTTCACGCGCACAGACATCACTTAGCAGATGTGGCATCAGATGGTCGAGCACCTGACGTCCTCGCGGCCCGATAGTACGCTTATCCAGCTCTTTGCGGAAATCAGCAATCAGCGTTAGGACCTGTTTGCGATCATCCTCGCTAAGATGCGCCAGCACTGGCGTAGTGTCATCTACCTGCAACGCATCCTGCCACAGCTCACGCCACTGTTCCGACAGCGACTCTTCCTGAGTTTCACTTTCGTCGTCGCCAATCAATTCATTAAACACCCGGCGCACATTGGTCATATGTGCGGTCAGCGCCCCGGTCAGTTGCGGCCAGTCAGCAAAGTCCATCGCCCACGCCAGCCGCGCACGGTTAAGCTCATCAGAAGGAAGCGTTTGGGTTTGTTCGTCGTTAATGCTTTGCAGCAGGTTTTCCAGACGCCGCAGGAACAGATATGCCACTCGCAATTGTTCAGCATCGTTTTCAGAAAGCAGATGCAGCGCGGCAATGACGCTGAGCGTTGGCAGTAAAGAGCGCGACTGCAGCGACGGTTCGCGCCCACCGCGAATGAGCTGGAACACCTGAACGATAAATTCAATTTCGCGAATGCCGCCTGCGCCGAGTTTGATATTGTCGGTCAAACCACGTCGACGCACTTCACGGGCAATCATCCCTTTCATGTTGCGCAGCGACTGAATCACGCTGAAATCGATGTAACGACGGAAAACAAACGGGCGCAGCATCGCACGCAACTCGTTAGCATAGACGCCTTCGCTATCGCCCATAATCCGCGCCTTGACCATCGCGTAACGCTCCCAGTCGCGCCCCTGCTCCTGGTAATAATCCTCCAACGCGGCAAAGCTCAGCACCAGCGGGCCACTTTCGCCAAACGGACGCAGCCGCATATCCACGCGATAGACGAAGCCATCCTGCGTTGGTTGATCCAACACTTTAATCAGCCGCTGCCCCATGCGGGTAAAAAACTGCGCGTTATCCAGTTCCCGGCGTCCGCCCTGCGTACAACCATGTTCCGGCCAGGCAAAAATCAGATCGATATCTGAGGAGAAATTCAGTTCCCCACCGCCCAGCTTACCCATGCCTAAAATCAGCAGCGGTTGCGCTTCGCCCTGCGCATTGCACGGCGTTCCCCACTCGCGGCAGCAAGCGTCATACAGCCAGTCACGCGCGGCGACAATCAGCGTCTCCGCCAGATGGCTGAGCTGCTGCAATATGCTCTCTTCAGTAACCAAAGCCAGCGTTTGCGCCCAGGCGATGCGCACCATAATGCGCCGCCGGAATAGCCGCAGCTCGCGCATTAACCCGGCTTCGTCACTCACATTGCTGAGCGCCTCCTGCAACCATGCCGCGTAATGCTGCCATTCATCAGCCTGCGGCGATTGGCTTTCCAGTTCCGTCAGCCACTCTGGATGCGCAATCACGCTGTCCTGCACAAAATCACTGAAAGTAAGTACTGACTTCGCCTGTGCGCTAAGTGATTTCTCGGCTAAAGGCTCTGGCAGCCGCTCAACAACCGTCTGCCAGTACTGCTGTAACGGTGAAGAGAGCGGCTTCATAAGCGATTTTATCCTTGCCTGATTAACGTTTTCCGCTGTGCAACCAGAACGGTTCCTGATTGTTTGCCTCATTACGGAAATGTTCAATTTCAATGCGTTGCCCGGTCGCAATAGCGTGACGCAGCCCCTGCCAGTTCTCCAGCCAGGCTTGCGCGACGACAGGATCATAGTAACCCGCCAGCAACAGTATTGAGTCAATATCACGCGTCAGACGTGGCAACTGGTCACGGTAGCGATCGCCCAACGGCTGGCAGAAAACGCTTTTCAGTTCAGCGGCATGGCGGGAAAGATGGATATCGGCAAAGCGTTTGAAGGAATCGCTCATTTTACTCTGCGCTTTGGCATCTAAAAACGGCTGCCAGGCTTTGCTTACCAGCCATTCGGTCAACGCCAGCTTCGCCATTGCCGTTTTGGTAGAGTAGACCGCCGTCACGGCAGAAACCGCAGAAGCGATGGTCGCTTCGCATTGAGTCAGCAAATCACGTAAGTGAGTGCTCGCTTTGCGCGGCACAATACCACCGAACAGCATCAGTGTATGACGGACCAGACCAATGGCTGCCAGCACCTGTTCTTTCGCCGCATCGTTGCCGCGTACCCACAGTTCTTCATGATACTGCCATTGCGCTAACGCCAGCTCGAGCGCCGCTTCCAGCCCCTGTTCCACATCGGCTTTTGCCGCAACATGCAAAATGGTGGTCGGTTTGATTTCACGCGCCGGATTGCCCTGCGCCAGATGATAGCCACGCGCCGCTTTGCTCAGGCTGCCCTGGCGTAATCCGGTTTGCGATACCAGTTGGTTCGCCAGTTTCAGCACCGCGCGCGTGTCGCCGCTAAGCAGTTCCAGTTCCAGCTCACAGATAGGTTCAGCAAATTCCCCCGCTTTCACCTCCCCCTGATCGAGAGCGATTTCAATTCGGCTGTCATCGACCGCCACCAGCCATTTTTCGCGATAAAAATCGGTGCTGAACAGCGGTTGTACGCGGGAAGCGAGATCGGCGGGCAATTCGCCGTTCGGCCAGACTTCCGTCGGTAACTGCGCCAGGTCGAGCGTCGGTTCGCTCAACGCCACGTTATATTCCGGGCGCTGGTGTAAGCCGCCTGTCACTCTTCCTGCAACTTTCATGGTCATCTCATAGCGACCGTTTTCGCCACGAATACGTAAGCCCATATCGTGCCCACGCAGCCAGTTATCCGGCGTTTCGTAGTAAATATTCAGCAACTGCACGGGGTCATGGTGCTCGCCGCCCAGCGTATTGAGATGGTCACGCAACGCCTCAACGGCACTGTGATTAACAATAAACTTTAATTCGATTTCCTGAGCCATGGCCTTTACTTATCGGTTATGTCACATAAGTGACGATGAACGGCGAACTTAATGCGATCTTTTTTGTCAGTAGATAGTATTTTGCGCCAAATTGCCATGCAACAGGGCAATTTGACGGGCGTAAAAGTTTGAAGCAGTGGCAAGACCTGACACAGAGGATTCCGATTGATGTCGAATGCTTTGCGTAGCGACACTGATGCCACTACTATCGTTCCACTTTCCATGACAATAACGACAGCCTGATGCCAAAATTACGCCTGATCGGATTAACTTTACTCGCACTTAGCGCCACTGCCGTCTCACACGCTGAAGAAACGCGCTATGTTTCTGATGAACTGAATACCTGGGTCCGTAGCGGTCCGGGAGATCATTATCGCCTCGTGGGCACGGTTAACGCCGGCGAGGAAGTGACCTTATTACAAACTGACGCCAACACCAATTATGCCCAGGTGAAAGACAGCTCTGGCCGTACCGCCTGGATCCCGTTGAAACAACTTAGCACTGAGCCAAGCCTGCGCTCCCGTGTGCCAGATCTGGAAAATCAGGTCAAAACCCTGACCGATAAACTCACCAATATCGATAACACCTGGAATCAGCGCACCGCAGAAATGCAGCAAAAAGTGGCGCAGAGCGACAGCGTGATCAACGGATTAAAAGAAGAAAATCAGAAATTGAAAAACGAGCTGATTGTCGCGCAGAAAAAGGTCGATGCCGCCAGCGTACAGCTGGATGACAAACAGCGCACCATCATCATGCAATGGTTTATGTATGGCGGTGGCGTGCTGGGGCTTGGCTTGCTGCTCGGTCTGGTACTGCCACACCTGATCCCAACGCGCAAACGCAAAGATCGCTGGATGAACTAAATCGCCTTCTTCGTTGCACTGTCTTATTATTAGGAATTGTGTATTTGACGAAGGGATGATGGCGTGAAGATTTATCTGGTCGGTGGTGCTGTTCGGGATGCATTGTTAGGGCTACCGGTCAAAGACAGAGATTGGGTGGTGGTCGGCAGTACGCCACAGGAGATGCTCGACGCGGGCTACCAGCAGGTAGGCCGCGATTTTCCTGTGTTTCTGCATCCGCAAACGCATGAAGAGTATGCGCTGGCACGTACCGAACGGAAATCCGGTTCCGGTTACACCGGTTTTACTTGCTATGCCGCACCGGATGTCACGCTGGAAGATGATCTTAAGCGTCGCGATCTGACCATTAATGCGCTGGCCCAGGACGATAACGGCGAGATTATCGACCCGTACAACGGTCTGGGCGATCTGCAAAATCGTCTGTTGCGCCATGTTTCCCCCGCTTTTGGCGAAGATCCGTTACGCGTTCTGCGCGTGGCGCGTTTTGCTGCGCGTTATGCCCACCTCGGTTTTCGTATTGCCGATGAAACTCTGACGCTGATGCGCGAGATGACCCATGCGGGTGAACTGGAACACCTGACGCCTGAACGGGTATGGAAAGAGACGGAAAGCGCCCTCACCACCCGCAATCCCCAGGTGTTCTTCCAGGTACTGCGCGATTGCGGTGCACTTCGCGTTTTATTCCCGGAAATTGACGCCCTGTTTGGCGTTCCGGCCCCTGCCAGGTGGCATCCGGAAATCGACACCGGTATTCATACCTTAATGACGCTCTCAATGGCGGCGATGCTGAGTCCGCAGGTTGATGTCCGTTTCGCAACTTTATGCCACGATCTCGGTAAAGGACTGACGCCGCCAGAACTTTGGCCGCGTCATCATGGGCATGGCCCGGCGGGTGTTAAGTTAGTGGAACAACTATGCCAGCGTCTGCGCGTGCCAAATGAAATTCGCGATTTAGCCAGACTGGTGGCTGAGTTTCACGATCTCATCCACACCTTCCCAATGCTGAACCCAAAAACCATCGTCAAATTATTTGATTCCATCGATGCCTGGCGTAAACCGCAGCGTGTCGAGCAACTGGCGCTGACCAGCGAGGCTGACGTACGCGGCAGAACCGGTTTTGAATCAGCGGACTACCCGCAAGGCCGTTGGTTGCGCGAAGCCTGGGAAGTGGCGCAGTCAGTGCCGACAAAAGCGGTCGTTGAAGCGGGATTTAAAGGTGTGGAGATTCGCGAGGTGCTGACCCGACGGCGGATTGCGGCGGTAGCCAGTTGGAAGGAACAACGTTGCCCAAAGCCTGACTGAGTATAAAACTAAACGTTAACACGAACCATCCCCTCGCCCCTTCGGGGAGAGGGTGAGGGGAACAGACCAGCACCGGTGCGAACAATCACCCCCACCCCGGCCCTCTCCCTACAGAGCGAGGGAGAAAACCAGGCCTGCTCCCGAACCTTTTCTCAATCAAAAGAACACGACGTACACCGCAGCCGCCACAATAAAGCGATAAATGGCGAACGGGATAAACGAAATGCGCTTAATCAATTGCAGGAAGGTTTTAATCGCTATCAGCGCCACCACAAAAGCGGTGATAAACCCAACGGCAAACATCGGGATATCGCCGGTTGTCAGGAAGCCCCAGCTTTTGTAGAGATCGAGCGCCGTTGCGCCCATCATCATCGGTACCGCCAGCAGGAACGAGAACTCGGAAGCAGCGTAACGGCTCACGCCCATCAGCATCCCACCTGAAATGGTGGCCCCGGAACGGGAGAAACCCGGCCACAGCGCCAGACACTGGAAACAGCCAATCATAAACGCCTGACGATAGGTCATATCATCAAGACCCGGCGCACGCGGCTCTTTCGGCTTCAGGCATTCGGCGGCAATCAGCAACAAACCGCCAACGACCAGTGCATACATCACATTTATCGGGTTAAACAATGACTTAATCGTGTCGTGGAACAACAGCCCCAGTACCACCGCCGGAATCATCCCCAGCAAAATGTGGATCAGCGTTAAACGACCTTTGCTTTCTCCTTCGTGCTGCAACGGGCGGCCAAAGTGGATGCCAATCAGGCCAAACAGACGCCGCCAGAACATCACTACTACCGCCAGAATTGATCCTAACTGGATCACAACTTCAAAGGTTTTCGCCGTGTCGCCCTCGAACCCCAACAAGTGACCGACAATAATCATATGGCCCGTGCTGGATACCGGCAGAAATTCTGTCAATCCTTCGACCACACCCAATATTGCCGCTATCAGCAGCGAGTGCATATCGCTCATCAATAAACCCCTAAATTATTAAAATGTACCGCTTGTCCGGACTACTGCAGTAAGACCAGGTTATAACCGTTTGGTTTAACAGCTGTAAAATTAATTATTTTCTTTCAGATTATTGCCACGCTCAATGATTACACCAACATTCGCCGCCCGCGCCACTGCGCCTGGCTTGCTGAGTTTGATGCGCACCCACGGCGAGTTGAAGCGTGCTAACAGCAGCTCCGCCACCTCTTCAGCCACGCGTTCCACCAGCGCAAAACGCGCCCCCTCGACGTGGCTGACCACCGTTTCTGCAATGTCAGCGTAACTGAGGCAATCCGCCACATCATCACTTTTCGCCGCTTTACGGTTATCCCATGCCATTTCGATATCGAACACTAACTTCTGTTCGATGGTCTGTTCCCAGTCGTAAACACCAATAGTGGTGATTACCGAAAGTTGCTCTATAAATACAATATCCATCACGTCCTGCCTGCTTTTTGGCTAACCGGATACCACTTCCGGCGAAATGTGCGTATTATCCACAGATTCATCGTTGAACACGAATTTTCAAAACGGAACAGCTTATGAGTGCAATCGCGCCTGGAATGATCCTCATCGCGTACCTCTGCGGCTCCATTTCCAGTGCCATTCTGGTTTGCCGCTTGTGTGGGCTGCCCGATCCGCGAACCAGCGGCTCCGGCAATCCAGGCGCAACCAATGTGTTACGTATCGGTGGCAAGGGAGCAGCCGTAGCAGTACTGATTTTCGACGTTCTGAAAGGAATGTTGCCCGTCTGGGGCGCGTATGAATTAGGTGTCAGCCCCTTCTGGCTAGGCTTAATTGCCATCGCCGCCTGTCTTGGACACATCTGGCCCGTTTTCTTCGGATTTAAAGGAGGAAAAGGCGTTGCTACCGCTTTTGGTGCCATCGCACCCATTGGCTGGGATCTCACCGGAGTAATGGCGGGAACCTGGTTACTGACCGTGCTATTGAGCGGATACTCGTCGCTGGGAGCGATTGTCAGTGCACTGATTGCTCCGTTTTATGTCTGGTGGTTTAAGCCACAATTCACCTTCCCGGTTTCGATGCTCTCTTGCCTGATCCTGCTGCGTCATCATGACAACATCCAGCGTCTGTGGCGTCGTCAGGAGACAAAAATCTGGACGAAATTCAAAAGAAAGCGCGAAAAGGATCCCGAGTGATTTCTGGTGGATCTACATGACCTGATAGCCTTCATCGGGCTTGCCCAGCCGTTGCTGGCACCATGCCGCCAGAAATTCCACGCAGACACGTAATTTCATGCTGCGATAGAGCGGCTCCCGGTAAACAGCCCAGATATTGGCGCTTTGTGCATACTCCGGCAATACTTGCACCAGTTTGCCACTCTCCAGAAACGGCAACACATCCCACTCGGAACGCAGCATAATCCCTTTGCCCTCCAGCGCCCATTGCAACACTATCTCGCCGCTATTGGAGGAAAGATGCCCGCTAACCTTCACCGATTTTTTCTCCTGACCGTTCCCCAACACCCATATTCCGTGGGTCATATCGCGCTCTTTGGTCACCAGACAGTCATGACGACTTAATTCCTGTAATGATTGTGGCTGCGGATATTTTTGCAGATACTCAGGTGCTGCGCATAATATTCTTTTATTTTTCGTTAACAGATGCGCAATATAATAATCAGGAATTTCGTCATTAATACGAATATCCAGATCAATATTATCCTGCACTAAATCAATTTGCCGATCGAACAATTCAAAATGCACCTGTAACTCAGGATAATTGCGCATAAGTTCGGTAATGGCTGGCGCAATATGGCTGCGCCCAAAACCAAAACTGCAACCAATACGAATCATCCCCTCCGGGCGCGTTTTGATTTGCGTGACGTCATCGACCAGTCGCTGGGTAATGACTCCAACTTACTGATAGTGTTTTATGTTCAGATAATGCCCGATGACCTTGTCATGCAGCTCCACCGATTTTGAGAACGACAGTGACTTCCGTCCCAGCCTTGCCAGATGTTGTCTCAGATTCAGATTATGTCGCTCAATGCGCTGAGTGTAACGCTTGCTGATAACGTGCAGCTTTCCCTTCAGGCGTGATTCATACTGCGGCCAGCCATCCGTCATCCATACCACGACCTCAAAGGCCGACAGCAGGCTCAGAAGACGCTCCAGTGTGGCCAGAGTGCGTTCACCGAAGACGTGCGCCACAACCGT
>NZ_MECT01000009.1:0-13669 GCF_001722145.1 Shigella sp. FC1544 | reverse complement strand
CAGCGCTGGCTGTTTTACGCGTATGACAGGCTCCGGAAGACGGTTGTTGCGCACGTATTCGGTGAACGCACTATGGCGACGCTGGGGCGTCTTATGAGCTTGCTGTCACCCTTTGACGTGGTGATATGGATGACGGATGGCTGGCCACTGTATGAATCCCGCCTGAAGGGAAAGCTGCACGTAATCAGCAAGCGATATACGCAGCGAATTGAGCGGCATAACCTGAATCTGAGGCAGCACCTGGCACGGCTGGGACGGAAGTCGCTGTCGTTCTCAAAATCGGTGGAGCTGCATGACAAAGTCATCGGGCATTATCTGAACATAAAACACTATCAATAAGTTGGAGTCATTACCCAGGAATTGTTAGCCGTTTCCCGTGGCGACGCTGTTGCCGATTATATTATTGATAATGTCTCTATTCTCGACCTGATCAATGGCGGAGAAATTTCCGGCCCAATTGTGATTAAAGGACGTTACATTGCCGGTGTTGGCGCAGAATACGCTGATGCTCCGGCTTTGCAGCGGATTGATGCTCGCGGCGCAACGGCGGTGCCAGGGTTTATTGATGCTCACCTGCATATTGAATCCAGCATGATGACGCCGGTCACCTTTGAAACCGCTACCCTGCCGCGCGGCCTGACGACCGTTATTTGCGACCCTCATGAAATCGTCAACGTGATGGGAGAAGCCGGATTCGCCTGGTTTGCCCGCTGTGCCGAACAGGCAAGGCAAAACCAGTACTTACAGGTCAGCTCTTGCGTACCCGCCCTGGAAGGCTGCGATGTTAACGGTGCCAGTTTTACCCTTGAACAGATGCTCGCCTGGCGGGACCATCCGCAGGTTACCGGCCTTGCAGAAATGATGGACTACCCTGGCGTAATTAGCGGGCAGAATGCGCTGCTCGATAAACTGGATGCATTTCGCCACCTGACGCTGGACGGTCACTGCCCGGGTTTGGGTGGTAAAGAACTTAACGCCTATATTACTGCGGGTATTGAAAACTGCCACGAAAGTTATCAGCTGGAAGAAGGACGCCGGAAATTACAACTCGGCATGTCGTTGATGATCCGCGAAGGGTCCGCTGCCCGCAATCTCAACGCGCTGGCACCGTTGATCAACGAATTTAACAGCCCGCAATGCATGCTCTGTACCGATGACCGTAACCCGTGGGAGATCGCCCATGAAGGACACATCGATGCCTTAATTCGCCGCCTGATCGAACAATACAATGTGCCGCTGCATGTGGCATATCGCGTCGCCAGCTGGTCGACGGCGCGCCACTTTGGTCTGAATCACCTCGGCTTACTGGCACCCGGCAAGCAGGCCGATATCGTCCTGTTGAGCGATGCGCGTAAGGTCACGGTGCAGCAGGTACTGGTGAAAGGCGAGCCGATTGATGCGCAAACCTTACAGGCGGAAGAGTCGGCGAGACTGGCACAATCCGCTCCGCCATATGGCAACACCATTGCCCGCCAGCCAGTTTCCGCCAGCGACTTTGCCCTGCAATTTACGCCCGGAAAACGCTATCGGGTCATTGACGTCATCCATAACGAATTGATTACGCACTCCCACTCCAGCGTCTACAGCGAAAATGGTTTTGATCGCGATGATGTGTACTTTATTGCCGTACTTGAGCGTTACGGGCAACGGCTGGCTCCGGCTTGTGGTTTGCTTGGCGGCTTTGGACTGAATGAAGGTGCGCTGGCTGCGACGGTCAGCCATGACAGCCATAATATTGTGGTGATCGGTCGCAGTGCCGAAGAGATGGCGCTGGCGGTCTATCAGGTGATTCAGGATGGCGGCGGGCTGTGCGTGGTACGTAACGGCCAGGTCCAAAGTCATCTGCCGTTGCCCATTGCCGGCCTGATGAGCACCGACACGGCGCAGTCGCTGGCGGAACAAATTGACGCCTTGAAAGCCGCCGCCCGTGAATGCGGTCCGTTACCCGATGAGCCGTTTATTCAGATGGCGTTTCTTTCTCTGCCAGTGATCCCCGCGCTAAAACTAACCAGTCAGGGGCTATTTGATGGCGAGAAGTTTGCCTTCACTACGCTGGAAGTCACGGAATAATAAAAAAGCCCGGCGTCATGCCGGGCAAAAGTCACCAGTTACGTTTATGCCACTGTCAACTGCTGAATTTTTTTCTCGCGGCGGATTTTGCGTTCTTCCATCACCGCCACTATCGCCATCAGGCAGATACAACCAATCGCAGCGATATCAAGTGCGGCGAAGGTGCCTGCCCAGCCGGTAAGGCCGAATACCGGCGTCCCATCGGCAATCATTCCCAGACCTAACTTGGCAAAGCTGTCACCAATCAGGTAAGCAAAGGTGCCTTTAATACCATCGGCAGCGCCAATCGCTTTTTTAGGTACAAAGCCAACAGCAGCCACACCAATCAACAATTGCGGGCCAAAGACCAGGAAACCCAACGCAAAGAGAGAAGCCAGATAGATATATTCGTTGCTGGCATGTTGATACACACCGAGCGTGGCGATAATCAGCGCCAGCGCGATGCAGGCCACCAGGCCACGGCGACCGTTCGCCAGGTCAGAGAGCCAGCCCCACAGCAGCGTACCGACCAGCGCACCAGCTTCAAACAGCGTAAAGCCCTGAATCGCCACCGCTTTAGAGAGTTTCAGTTCCTGGAACGCGTATACGGTTGACCACTGGTCGATACCAATACGTACCACATAGAGGAAAATGTTGGCGAAGCACAGCAGCCAGATCACTTTGTTTTTCAGCACATACTCAACAAAGATCTGCCACTTGGTCATATCGGTAGATTCTGTCTCTTTGTCCTCTTCGCTGATCTCCTCGCCGAACAGTTCTTCAGCTTTGCCGAGGCCATAAGATTCTGGGGAGTCGCTGCCGTAACGCAGGCCGATAAAACCGACAATCAGCGCGATAATCGACGGGAAGATAAACATGCCGATGACATGGCCATCGAACAGGTAATTTGCCCCGAACAGCGCCACACCTGCTGCGCCTGCACCGCCAAGGTTGTGAGAAATATTCCAGAAACCGAGGAATGTCCCGCGTTTACGACGCGGCGTCCATTTGGTGATGGTGGAGTAACTGCACGAACCGCCGGTACTCTGGAAAAAGCCGCTTAAGGCGTAGAAGGCAATCATCAGGAACAGGCTAACCGAGCCGCTGCCCATACTGGCACTGAAGCACAGCATACAAATGGCAGACAGGATCAGCATGAACGGCAGGAATTGTTTGGTGTTTTTGCCGTCGGCGTAGTATGAAACCAACGTTTTACCCACGCCATAAGTGATGGAGAAACCCAGGCCGATCATCCCCAGCTGCGTCATGCTCAACCCGTAGGTCGAAATCATATCGTTCTGCGCGATGTTAAAGTTCTTGCGAATCAGGTACATCGTCAGGTAGCCGATAAAGACCACCAGGTAGGATTGCATGAACGGTTTGAACCACATTTTGCGCCGCACTTCGAGCGGAAGGTCCAGGGTCGGCTTGCGAACCTGGTTTAGGAAAGCCAGCATGGGTTACTCCTGAAATGAATACCTGCGTGAGGCATGCATTGTAAAAATCAGCAGCAAATCAGGCCTGAGATAGCGTCCAGGCAAAACCTGGAAAATTTCTTAGTTTTGCCGGATATGAAGTGAAAAGGTGAGATGCATCACGCTTCGCGCGGTGTCTGGGCGTTCAAAAAGGGCAGTAACAGCAGTGCGGAAATCCCGGCGGCGATAGAGATAACCACAAAAAATCCGCTCCAGTGCCAGGTATCGAGTACTTTCGCCAGCGGCCAACCAGCAAGCGACGCCCCCAGATAAGCAAACAAGCCGACAAACCCCGTCGCCGCCCCTGCCGCCTCTTTGTGGGAACACTCTGCCGCCGCCATACCGATTAACATCTGTGGGCCAAAGACAAAAAAACCAATGGTGAAGAAGCAGGTTGCCTGCATCACGTAGCTGGCAAATGGCATCAGCCACAGGGAGCCGACTGAAAGCAAAATTCCGGCGGCGAAAATCAAATTCATCGGCCCTCGGTTGCCGTTAAACAATTTGTCCGAGCCCCAACCCGCTACCAGCGCACCGATAAATCCACCCAGTTCAAACATCGTCACTGCCGTATTCGCCGTGACCAGATCGACGCCCAGCGTCTCGGACATATACAAATTGCCCCAGTCGTTGATCGCCGCCCGGACCACATAGACCAGCACATAGCAAAACGAAAGCAGCCAGATATACGGATTCAGCAACACATATTTGGTGAGGATCTCTTTACGCGTCAGCCCTGCCCCTTCTTGTTGTTGAGCTATCTCCAGCGCGTCGTGTCGCCATTCACCGACCGCCGGTAAACCTAACGCCTGCGGGCGATCGCGCAGCCGCCAGCAGAGAAAAATTCCCACGACGATCGCCATACAACCAGCAATCATCATCCCGGCACGCCAGCCGTAATGTAGTGCAGCCGCTGCCATCACAATGGGAATGAGTGCGCCGCCGACGTTATGCGCCGTGTTCCATAATGCCCACCAACCACCGCGCTCGGTACGTGAATACCAGGCCGTTAACAGACGCGCACACACCGGTGAACCCCAGCCCTGGAAAAAGGCGTTCAGCACCCAGAGTACGGCAAACGCCCATAGCGACGTCGAGAAGCCAAACAGAATGTTGATAATGCCCGTGGCGATAAGCCCTATCCCCATAAAATAACGGGCATTTGAGCGATCGCTGACAATGCCGGAGACAAACTTCGACACGCCATAGGTAATGTAAAACAGGGTCGCTAACAGGCCGATATCGCTACGGCTGAGCACGCCGTTAGCAAGGATTTCTGGTACGGCGGCGTTAAAACTTTTCCGCGTGAAGTAAAACAGCGCGTAACCCAGCCAGATGGTCAGCAGAATATGCCGACGCCAGTAGCGATAGCGGGCATCAATTTCATATTTATCAGTCATTAATGGCGCATCGGCAGGCGCTTTCAGAAACGGCAACATCATCAAACCTTAGACATAGCGTTGAGGTAGAGAAACGCTGACACGCGTGCCGTGCAGACAGGAAATGTGTAATGTGCCACCCAGCGCCGTTACGCGCTCGCGCATTCCGGTGAGGCCAAAACCTTGTTGCCCGGAACCTGGCGGCAAACCGCTGCCATCGTCTTCAATAACCAGCATCAACCGTTCATCCTGCTGCCAGCCTTGCAGGGTGACCGCGCTGGCATCAGCATGTTTCACAATGTTGTTCAGCCCTTCCTGGCAGACACGAAACAGCGTCACGCGCTGGTTTTCGCTTAACGCTGATTCATCGATTCGCCATTCGAGATGGCTGACAATACCGTGCCCTTCCAGCTCCATTTCCCGCATCAGTGAGCGGATGGCCTGCTCCAGGGTGAGATCATCCAACTGGCGCGGACGTAACCGCCCCAACAAACGGCGCACCGCGTCGTAAACGCCCAGCGATAGTTGTTCGATGAGCTGCCCGCTCTGCTTCACGCTGGCGTTATCTGCCGCCAGCCGCTGAACAATGCCCGCCTGAGTACGAATAGCAGTGATGGTCTGACCGATATCATCATGCAGCTCACGCGCCACATCACGGCGCACGCTCTCTTCGGTTTCCAGCAACCGTTCAGCCAGATGCTGATTGCGCGCCAGTTCCTTTTGCAGCGACTGGTTAAGTTCACGCAACCGCTGGATGCCAGCGCCAAGCAACAACCCTGTCAGACTTTGCACCAGCAGCGAGAGCAATAAATCCACCGGATGATCGCGCCAGGTTTGACTGGCGATCAGCGCGATGGCGTTCATCAACGTCGCAATCAGCGCCCCTTGCCAACCATAGTGCCAGGCCAGCGCGATAATCGGCAGCGCCAGACAGAATGGCGTAAAGCGCGACAGTTCGTCCGGCAATCCCAACTGGAGCCAGAGACTGATAACAAACAGCAGCAAGTACCAGACCAGATGTCGCCCGCGCCAGTTGATTGGCTGAGAAACCAGTGACGGGCCGAGCGGCAGCCAGGTGTTATTGGCGAGATAGTGCCAGAACACCAGACATATCGGGGCCAGCGTCAGGCCGCCAGTTAAAGTCAGCAACAGCGCATTCCACGACTCTTTGCCGTGCCAAAGCCAGGGCAGCGACTGCAACAACGCCGCCGCCGTTAACGCCGCCCCCTGTAACAGCAAGGTGCGCCAGTCACGCTGATGGCGATAGCGCGAGATCAGCGCTACGGGCAGTAACGTCAGTAAACTACCGATCATCAATAACGGAAAATGGGTTAAACCGACCGCCTGCGTTAGCCAGTAAATCAGCAGCCACTCCGCGCCCAGCAGCACCGGCCAGTATCCGCGCGGGCATTGCAGCATTAGCCCCAGACGCAGACCAAACGGAAATAACAGCACCGCCATATCAGGGCGCTCAACCAGATGCAGGCTGATACTCCACAGGCAAAACCATGCGGCAGAGAAGATAAAAAAGCAGGCAATAACGGTAATTAAGCGGGAGAACAACGTCTTCATCACCAGCCATCAAACATGCGGCGCGCCAGCTCTACGTCGTTACTGACGCCCAGTTTTTCCATCAGATTGGCGCGATGGACGTGTACCGTTTTCGGTGACAAGCCCAGTTCGGCGGCAATCTCTTTCACCGCCATTCCTTGCGCCAGTTTTTCCGCCACCTGGCGTTCACGTTTGGTTAGCGGGTCCTGACGACCGGATGCCAGTTTAATGGCTATATCCGGCGTCAGATAACAGCCGCCCGTGGCAACCGTATGCACCGCAGCAATGAGTTCATCCGGGCTACAGCGTTTGGAAAGAAAGCCGCGTGCCCCCGCGTTAAGCGCCTGCTCAACCAGCGCAGGACTGTCGTGAACGGAGAGCATAATCGTCGCCATACCTTTCGGCAGCTGGCTTAGCAGCTCCAGACCGGAGATATCGGGCATGGAGATATCGCAAATACACACCTGCACACCGCGCCCCGGCAGCCCCGCCAGCGCCTCGCGCCCCGAACCAAACTCGGCAACTACCTGCAAATCAGGTTCCAGCCCCAGCAGCTGCGCAAAGCCGGAGCGGACGATGAGGTGATCGTCTATAAGGGCAACGGTGATCATGGTCTTGTCCTGGCGGGTAAAAAAACGCGCTTACCTTAACGATAAGCGCGATGTTGTTCAAGCCTTGAGCGGTTACTGAAAAAACACCGCGATCTTGTTAAACATCGTCGGATCGGACTGATTACGCTGTACTTTCACGACATCTTCCAGCTTATCGATTTGGCTTATCATCTGCTCCAGACGCTGGTCGTCATTGACCAGTAGCCAGATATGGCTTTTGTCGCTGTCCTGAATCGGCAGACAAAGAATGCCTTCAACGTTAAAAGCGCGGCGGGCAAAAAGGCCACAAACGTGGGTCATTACGCCCGGATGGTTGCGAACGGTGAGCTCCAGAATTACGTTGTTATGAGTTGTGTTTTGCATGGCTTATTCCCCCACCATTTCAGTATTCGCCGCACCTGGCGGCACCATCGGGTAAACTTTTTCTTCGGCATCAATGCGCACATGGATCAGCGCCGGGCCAGGGCGATTGATGATTTCCTGCAATGCAGCCTGCGGATCGGCTTCGTTATTCAAATCACAGGTTTCGAGGCCGAATCCGGCGGCAATCTGCATAAAGTTGATTTTGCCCGGATAGGTGGCGGCAAAAACGCCTTGCTCGTAGAACAGACTCTGTTGCTGATGCACCAGCCCCAGCGCTTCGTTGTTCATCAGAATGATTTTGACATCCAGCTGATTTTCACTGGCGGTCGCCATCTCCTGAATATTCATCATCAGGCTGCCGTCGCCGGAGAAACACAACACTTTGCGATCCGGGTTCGCCAGCGCCGCGCCAATCGCCGCAGGCAGGCCAAAACCCATCGTGCCCAGCCCACCGGAGGTCAGCCACTGGCGTGGGCGATTGAGCGGATAAGCTTGCGCGGTCCACATCTGATGCTGACCCACATCGGTGGTGATAATCGCATTGTCATCGACACAGGCGGCAACGGCGTTGATCAGGCCGTAATGGCTTAATGGATCGCACGCTTTCGGGATTGGACACGGGAATTCGCGCTGCAAATCCGCTACCAACTGGTGCCACTCTGCACGCGGTTGCGCTTCCACCTGCGGGATCAATTGCGCCAGCACGTCATCAACATCCGCCTGAATCGCCACATGCGGCTGCTTGATTTTACCCAGCTCTGCGCGATCGATATCGACATGAATAATTTTGGCATTCGGACAGAACTGCTCGGTTTTGCCAATCGCCCGGTCATCAAAACGCGCACCGAGCACTATCAACAAATCCGCCTCCTGCAAAATATAGTTGGTGCTGCGCACGCCGTGCATCCCCAGCATACCCAGCGACAACGGATGCGCTTTTGGCAACATGCCCAGCGCCATTAAAGTCATGGTGGTAGGCAGTTGCGCTTTCTCCGCCAGTTCACGCACCCGTGCGGGCGCATTGATCACACCGCCGCCCAGATAAAGCACCGGGCGTTTGGCAGCGTTAATCATCGCCGCTGCGTCACGAATGCTTTCTTCGCTAAAGGCGGGGGCGGCGGCTTTTTCTGCCATAGCGGGCTGTGTTTCAATCTCAAAAACTGCCGTTTGCACATCCTTAGGAATGTCTATCCACACCGGGCCTGGGCGGCCTGATTGCGCAATGCGGAAGGCATCGCTCATGACCTGCGGGAGTTCTTCGATATGTCTGACCAGATAGTTGTGTTTGGTGATGGGGATAGAGATGCCGTAGGTGTCCACTTCCTGGAAGGCGTCGGTGCCGATCATCGAGGCGGGAACCTGACCGGTGATGCAAATCAGCGGGATGGAGTCCAGCCGCGCATCGGCAATGGCGGTCACCAGGTTAGTCGCACCCGGTCCGCTACAGGCCATACAGACCGCCGGTTTACCGTCGGTGCGCGCCATCCCCTGAGCGATAAATCCCGCGCCCTGTTCATGACGGGCCAGAATATGGCGGATTTGCGTGCTTTGGCTTAAGGCATCGTAAACAGGCAGGATAGAACCGCCCGGAATGCCCGTCACAATCTTAATGCCCTGCTGTTCCAGGAAATGAACGATAAATTCTGCGCCGGTAAAGCGCTTACGCGTCGATGTTGTGCCCGAACTTGCCATGCTCCAGTCCTTTTCTTCTGGGCCGACTTTCCGGGAGGTGCTTAAACGAAAAACCCCGCCCGGTTTGCGCCGGCGGGGTTTTGGAATCGTGTGTTGTTCCAGTCCCTACGGCGCATTGCCGACGACCACCACCACACGCACGACGACCACTGCGACGGATAGCGCAGTTGGTAGTAGTTTTGCGTTGAACATGGAAGTAGTCATTGGGGACCTTGTTGGTTTTGTGTTTAACAATATTTATACAAGCACAGCTTTACAGGGGAGACAATAGAAAATTTTTCAGCAAGGGAAAATTGAGGGGCTGATCACGTTTTGTACTGAATTGCAGGTAACAAAAAACCCCGCCGGAGCGAGGTTTCATCAGCCGCCTGCAGCTGGTAACCGCAAAGCACACTGTATTATGTCAACACTGAAAGTATACGTGTTCCGCGCAGAACGCGCAATTTCGGCACGAATTTTGACGTATTTAGGGCATAGTTGAGTATCGATCACAGTTTGCGTTTTGTCCAAATATTACTGTTTATTTATACAGTAAACTTCTATAATATCACTGTACGCAATGTATTATGCGGGGGCCGCATCGTTACCCGGCGCACTAAGTCCTGGCTGAAACGGGTGGTGCCGTCAGCGCCTTAACCCCGCGTGAGCACACTGTGTTATGTCAACAAGCACAACGTTTCTCCTTGAGATACCGCGTGCACAACAGCTGGCAACAGGCAGCGGAAAGGTACGTCAGCTGGCAGTGCTCCTGAACCACAGGAGACGCGTATGAGCCTGGTGGATATCGCCATTCTTATCCTCAAACTCATTGTTGCAGCACTGCAACTGCTTGATGCTGTTCTGAAATACCTGAAGTAATTCAGATTCAAGTCGCACCAAAGGGGAGCGGGTAACCGCTCCCCTTTTATATTTAGCGTGCGGGTTGGAGTTGGGGGCTTCTTCTACCAGCAGAATGTTTGCACCTGCGCTGCCTGTGCCCCTCACCCTAGCCCTCTCCCCAAAGGGGCGAGGGGACCGTCCCGTGCAATGTTTAGCTCATTTTCTGAAAGGGAACGGTGGTTTCCCCCTCGCCCCTTTGGGGAGAGGGCTACAGTTCGCACGTAATCCCTCCCGGCAACATTTATTGCCGCTTTTGTTTACATATTCTGCCGCTAAACAATTCCCCATTCCTGGCGTATATCTGGCTAACATTCATCAATGTGATAGATTCCTCTCCCGCATTTATGGGAATGCGTAGTGACTTATTCTAATTATTTTTATAAAAGCATCCGTGATAATGAAAAGGCAAAGAAACGTCAATTTGTTATTGATGTTGGTATTACTCGTGGCCGTCGGTCAGATGGCGCAAACCATTTATATTCCAGCTATTGCCGATATGGCGCGCGATCTCAACGTCCGTGAAGGGGCGGTGCAGAGCGTAATGGGCGCTTATCTGCTGACTTACGGTGTCTCACAGCTGTTTTATGGCCCGATTTCCGACCGTGTGGGTCGCCGACCGGTGATCCTCGTCGGAATGTCCATTTTTATGCTGGCAACGCTGGTCGCGGTCACGACCTCCAGTTTGACGGTATTGATTGCCGCCAGCGCGATGCAGGGGATGGGCACCGGCGTTGGCGGCGTAATGGCGCGTACTTTGCCGCGAGATTTATATGAACGGACACAGTTGCGCCATGCTAACAGCCTGTTAAACATGGGGATTCTCGTCAGTCCGTTGCTCGCACCGCTAATCGGCGGTCTGCTGGATACGATGTGGAACTGGCGCGCCTGTTATCTCTTTTTGTTGGTTCTTTGTGTTGGTGTGACCTTCAGTATGGCCCGCTGGATGCCGGAAACGCGTCCGGTCGATGCACCGCGCACGCGCCTGCTTACCAGTTATAAAACGCTTTTCGGTAACAGCGGTTTTAACTGTTATTTGCTGATGCTGATTGGCGGTCTGGCCGGGATTGCCGCCTTTGAAGCCTGCTCCGGCGTGCTGATGGGCGCGGTGTTAGGGCTGAGCAGTATGACGGTCAGTATTTTGTTTATTCTGCCGATTCCGGCAGCGTTTTTTGGCGCATGGTTTGCCGGACGTCCCAATAAACGCTTCTCCACGTTAATGTGGCAGTCGGTTATCTGCTGCCTGCTGGCTGGCTTGCTGATGTGGATCCCCGACTGGTTTGGCGTGATGAATGTCTGGACGCTGCTCGTTCCCGCCGCGCTGTTCTTTTTCGGTGCCGGGATGCTGTTTCCGCTGGCGACCAGCGCGCGATGGAGCCGTTCCCCTTCCTGGCGGGCACGGCTGGCGCGCTGGTCGGCGGTCTGCAAAACATTGGTTCCGGCGTGCTGGCGTCGCTCTCTGCGATGTTGCCGCAAACCGGTCAGGGTAGCCTGGGGTTATTGATGACCTTAATGGGATTGTTGATCGTGCTGTGCTGGCTGCCGCTGGCGACGCGGATGTCGCATCAGGGGCAGCCCGTTTAAGCGCACGTCACCGCAGTATCGTCATCAGCTCCATGGGAGAACGATGCTGCTTTATCAGATCACGCATCACCCGCATATGCGGTGCGGAGTAAGAATAAAACGCCTGATAGCCCGCACAAAGCACGCTGTCTGGCGTCTCCTGCCGAGCGTGCGGGCACAGGCGATGCCAGTCGCACGCCTGGCAGTCACGGCGCGGTTGCGGGTTTTCGCCGCCACACCATTTTTGTAAGGTGGCGTCAAAAAGCTCAATCGAGATACGACTGATATCTGCCCGCACCCAACACTCGAACAGGGCAATTAAAAATTTCCCCCACAGCTCTGCTGTCACCGAAGCGGCCGTCAGATCGCCCCGGTCATCAAATTCAAGATAGGGAATGAGCTGTACGGAGCGGATGCCCCGCTGTTTGAAATTGTGATAAAAATCGGCAGGTTGCAGAGCATCCTTGTACTCTACAACCAGTTTATGCCTGTCCTCTTCAGCATCAATGACCTGACTTCCTGTCATGCGACTCTCTCAATAAATACGATAAGTTGATGTATATGCGTTACAGCAAACAGTATTGCGAGAGATAACACCGCGAGGGAGATCAAAAATTTGTCACGGACTACGTGAAATTGGGAAAAATCGCTATTCGTGACATCCATTAAATTGCGATTACGGGTGTAGTGCCAGAGGATCAGCGCCACGATGGCGAGAATGCCAATCGAAATCCAGAATAACATGCCCGCCTGGTGCCAGTTGTGTTTGATAGCCAACGCCATCAACGCGCCGTAGCCCAGCATGGTACGAAACCACGCCAGTGATGTGCGCTCCGGCTGCAGTCCTGGGTCGGCAATGCGTCTGGCTTTGCGGCTATCCGGCATACAACACCAGTCCCATAACGATCACCGCCACGACCATCAATATTAAGCTAATGATTAATAAGCTGTTGGTGTAGGGCAGGTCCTCTTTCAGACGCATCGCTTTTTCATTGCGTAACCAGCGCAGGTAGCCATACATTGCTAACCCACCGGAAAACAGACACAACAACAACGCCAGCAGTTCACGAATGACGGGCGTGGCGAAATCTGGCGCAAGTTGATCAAGCCCAACCCCCGCCGCCAGAAATCCTAGTGCGGTACGGATCCACGCCAGAAAAGTACGCTCATTAGCCAGCGAGAAGCGGTAATCGGGCGCTTCTCCAAGGCGGGAAATTTTCATTGTTGCTCCTTTGCAATTTCACTAACGCTCTATCTTTAGCGGTTTTTTTTAAGAATTTCGTCCGCCCGTTTCCTGATATGCTTTTGCCATCCGCTACAAGGAGGTCAGATGGGTATCATAGCGCAAATTGACATCCTCCACGCCCTGAAGGACGAGGATCCCTGCTACGTTCAGGCTGTCGCCTAAATCATTTCGGTGGGTTCCTGCTTCAACGGGCGGCCTGACTGCACCATCTCTCCACAGGCAAGAACGGCGTGCCCCGCCGCTAAAATGTTACGAGCGCCATTTACATCGGCGTTCGCTGTATATCCACATACCTGGCATCTGAATTTACTTTGTGACAGGCGGTTTTCTTTCGCTGTATGACCACAGCACGCGCAACGCTGGCTTGTGTACGCTGGCGGAACAGCAAGCACCTGACCGCCACGCCAGAGCTGCTTGTACTCAAGCTGGCGGCGCATTTCATACCAGCCCTGATCCAGTATCGAACGGTTTAAACCTGATTTTGCCCGGACATTGCGCCCCGGCAGGCTGACCGTACCCGCTGCTGACTTTGACATGTTGCTGACCTTCAAATCCTCAATGACTATCATTGCGTGTTTTTTGCTGACGGTCGTTGTGACTTTGTGAAGGTAGTCCCTGCGGATATTTGCGATACAGGAATGCAGTCGCGTATTTTGCGTTTCTGCTTCTGCCAGTTGTTGCTAAATTTGACCTTGCGGCTTAACTGTCGCTGAAGTCTCGCCAGCTTCTTCTGGTTTTTCTGAAAACTGTTTACAGGCTCAAAGACTGTGCCATCTGACAGCGTGGCGAGTTTAGCCACGCCAGCATCCAGCCCGACCATTGATGCTGAAGGGTGAACCGGAGTTGATACTTCACTTTCTGTCT